>JALWJP010000172.1 GCA_026997215.1 Nanobdellati archaeon | reverse complement strand
GGCTTATCCTATGCTTTAAAGTTGAGAAGAAAAATAAAAGAAAAAATGGGATTTTTACCCCGAATTATATATGCTTTACCCTTTCTTAGTATTATAGACCAAAATGCCTCAGTAATTAATGAAATTTTAAAGATGGAATACAAAAAGATTCCCTCTAATATTTTTCTTGTACATCATCACCTATCTGATGTAAACTATAGAGAGTTAAAAGATGGAGAATTAGATGTAGAGGAAATTAATAGATCATTATTGTTAACTGAGGGGTGGTATTCTGAAATTGTGATTACGACTTTTGTACAGCTGTTTCATACCTTAATTACAAACAAAAATAGAGCCGCGAGAAAATTTCATAATATTGCAAATTCTATAATTATTTTGGATGAAATTAAATCAATACCCTATAAATACTGGTTATTAATTAATCACATACTGAGGAAACTAAGCTCTTTGTTTAATTCATGGATAATCTTAATGACTGCAACAAAACCTCTTATTTTTAAAGAGGAAGAAATTAAGGAGTTAGTAAATGATAGTGAAAATTACTTCAATGCTTTTGATAGAGTCAATTTTAATTTCCATTTACAACCTGAGAAATTTGAAGATTTCAAAAATAGGGTTTTAAGGGAGATATTGAATAATAAAGATGATGATTTATTGGTGATTTTAAATACTATTGACTCCTCTAAAAAACTCTATGAATTCTTGAAGGAAAAACTTACTAAATTTTATGGTGATTTCTACATAGACGAGGATGGAATAGCCGTTTTTAAAGAAATAGAGTTGATATATTTATCCTCTCATATTTTGCCATTTTACCGATTAAGAAAGATAAATAGGATTAGAAGTGAGCAAAAAAGTAAAAGAAAAATAGTAATATCTACTCAGTTAGTAGAGGCTGGAGTGGATATAAGCTCTAGTGTTGTATATAGAGATTTTGCACCGTTAGATAGTTTGATTCAAAGCGCAGGACGATGTAATAGGAATAATGAAAAGAGTAAAGGCATAGTAAAAGTTTTTGTATTGAAGGATGAGAAAAATGAATTTTATAAATATATCTATGATTCGATGCTTATAGACGCAACAAAAAAAATTCTTATGGAATTTAATGGGATTGTGGGAGAAAAAGAGTTTGTTTTAAAGGCTGCACAAAAATACTATAAAAAAATTGCAGAGTGGGGATCTAAAGATGAGTCTATTCATATTTGGGAGTCTCTTTTAAAATTAGAATTTTCAAAGTTATCTGAGTTTAAGCTGATCCCAGAGGATTTACTTACCATATCCTTATTTATAGAAATCGATGAAGAAGCAGAAAAAGTTCGAGAAACTATGGAAGAAATAATTAAGAATAAGAAAGGATTTCAGCAAAAGTTAGAGTTATTAAAAATAAGAAAGAAAATAAATAACTATACACTAAATTTTAGAGTTTCTAAACAGCTATGGGATTATGTGTTAATGTTAAACCCTATAGATAATATGGAGAGATATAGGTATATAAAAAGGCAGGAGTTAAAAAAATTTTATAAAACAGATTCTGGGGTGTATTTCAATGAACCAAATAATGGATCGTTTATTATTTAATCCAAAAATATTGATTATAATGCGGCTCATTAAAATCATGGTTGTTGTAGAAAAGTAATTTTTAGGTTAGTAGAGACTATTACCTGTATGTCTTTATATTTATAGTGTGATTGCTTTAATTTTTTAAAATTTGTTTATGCGGGGGTAAGTTGAATTCCTTAAAAACATGAAAAGATATGAATAAAAATGGAGTAAAACTATACATAGAGGTCATAAGCGAGCACCTTAAAAAGAATGAGCTTGGAAGCAGAAGAAAACGAGCGGGAGAAGATGTAATCCGGCCATAGAACACATCGGGGATTTAGAAAGGAGCAATGCCCTTTCAAGGGATGGGTTTGGAAAGGGAAACCGTAGGTGTCCCTTCTAGGGTGTTTAGAAAGGGGGCCTTGCCCCTTCTTTGCGAGTATCTCTTTTTCCACTCTGGAGATTTGCTCTTTTCCAATAATCTCCTTCGCAATCCATGACGAGCATTTTCGCGGATTGCTATGTATGGAGTACCTTTCCGTTCTATAACAAATCGTATGTTGCGTAAAGAGTTATAGCCCTTATCCGCATAGACTTCCTCTATTTTCTTCTCTTTCAGGAGTGGTACAAAATACGGAATTTCCCAGATATTGCGCCAGCACTATCAGCATAATGTGCTGGTGTATCTTCGGTAGCAGGAGGGTATAGGAACCGCTGGTGGTTCCTATGTGAATACTTGCTCCAGTATAATGGAATTTTCGCCCTC
>JALWJP010000171.1:1200-2321 GCA_026997215.1 Nanobdellati archaeon | reverse complement strand
GAATGAGGATGGAACAGCGCGTGTTGCACAACTCATTATTGCAGGGGCAGAAATTACGAATCAGTATGCAGAGCTTGTGAACCCTCTTCGACAGCGAGAGCTTCTCGAGGCGCAAGCGAAGGCAAAACAAGAAGGGGATGAAGAGGCAATGGATGTAGACGAGCGATTTCTTACCGCAATGGAGCATGGAATGCCTCCTATGACAGGATTTGGAATGGGGATTGATCGTCTTGTGACGCTTCTTACTGAACAGGGAAATCTCCGTGATGTGATCTTTTTCCCCATCATGCGGCCAAAGGAATAGCAACGCTATTCCTTTTTTCTCTATTTTCCTATATACTTAACATTGTATGATAAAGAAACATAAACTTTGCCCGGTAAAAATAATTTCAAGGGCTTCAGAACTTTACCAAAAATATTGGAAAGAATTTTCATTAATTCTTCTCCTCGTTATTATTGCGTCATCTCTTTCAGGAATAGGTATGAGAATTGATCCTGTTACGGGAAATGCGGTAAGAACAGGGCTGGGACATATTACAGGAATACTCTCATGGCTTCTCACAGGATATATTAGCCTTGCTTCTATTCGCTATACACTAAAGCTTATCCGTGGAAAAGAAGAAAAACTTGACGCACTCTTCTCAGAAGTGCATTCCCTTAAACAGTATGTATACTTCCTTTTAGGAAAGATTATTGTTGGGTTTATTACATCACTTGCTTTTGTTTTCCTCGTATTTCTTCCTGTTCTTGTCATTGGAATAAGTATTAAATCTATGGGAGGATATCTTCTCTTTATTCCTCTTATTGGGCTTATTATTTCAATCTATATTAGTCTTTCATTCTTCCTCGTTCCTTACCTTCTTGCAGATAAGGAAATGGGAGTATTTGAAAGTATTGACCAGTCTTGGAAGATGATGAAAGGAAAGAGGTGTAAGATATTCATTCTTGGGGTTCTCCTTGTGCTCCTTAATATCATTGGAGTATTAGCACTTGGATTCGGTATTCTTATTACGATTCCTATCACAATGATTGCAGGGGTTGTTGCGTATGAAGAGATACAGAAACTCAGTCACAGTCACACACATCACTCATAAATTGTGATAAATACTTAGAAAAAAAAG
>JALWJP010000171.1:0-1190 GCA_026997215.1 Nanobdellati archaeon | reverse complement strand
ATACTCACGCGTGTTCTTAATGAACGAAATGCGCGTGTAGCTCAGGTGGTTAGAGCGCGTCACTGATAATGACGAGGTCCTAGGTTCAAGTCCTAGCACGCGCACTAAGCTCCTCATATTTATTTTACCACTCGTTTGTAACGATAATAACGAGGTTCTAGATTTAAGTCTTAGTCCACACATAATTTTTATATCTGTTCTATATAAAATACTGCGAGCTTAGACTTGGAGGATTTCATTAGGCATCTTTCAAAAAAGGTGCTTTTATTATATCATATAACTTGATGCTAAACAGAGAGAAATATGAAAGAGATATTGAAAATCTTATTAACGAAGCTGATGGTTTTTTATTAGAAGATGATACCAGTTTCTCTTTTCTTGGTGAAAGATATGAAGAATGGTATTCAGAAGCACTTTCCTTGGTAAAGGTTATCCTACCTGATAGAGTTGAAGATTTTAAAAAATATTACCACTCTGAAGAAAATTCTCTTAGGGGATATTTTAGTGATATTACTTTAGTTTATTCGGGGGATTCTGCATTTATTTCCGAAACTGATTACGCGAGAAAACTTCTTCAAAACCAACTTGGAATAGTTAAGGCGGCAAAAAGGAGATTTGAAACATCTCTTTTTGATATAAGAAATTATTTGCAAGCAGATTTATTTGATTCTGAGCTTGAAAAATCTAAGTTCTTGCTTAAAAATGGATTTTTACGTGCTTCTGGTGTTATAGCAGGTGTAGTGTTAGAGGGGCACTTAAAAGATGTTTGTGAGAATCGCAATTTGAAGATTGGAAAGAAGAATCCAGCAATTAGTGACTACAATAATTACCTGAAAGAAACAAATGTTATAGATCAAGCAAAATGGAGATTTATTACTTATTTAGCAGATTTAAGAAATAAATGTAGTCATAAAAAAGATGATTCTTTAAGTAAAGATGAGATTAAAAAATTAATAGAGGGTGTTAACGAAATAATAAAAACTATAGCCTAGTTTTTCATTTTAAAAAAGATATCCTTATTCCATATAAAATACCTTTAATGAGTTTAAAAATGAGGAAGAATTATTTTATTTTGTAGCTTAAGATAAAGATAAAAAGTTTTAGCACGCGCACCAAGAGAAACAAAAAAAGAAGATATTAATCTTCTTTTTTTGTTTCTCCTAATTCAATCCTTGAAGTGAGGGCATGTT
>JALWJP010000170.1 GCA_026997215.1 Nanobdellati archaeon | reverse complement strand
AATTAAACCTGTATCCACAGTTATGCCTTTATTAAAATAATATCGAGGTCTATCTGTATAGAAATGAGACCATGCTGTATTTTTAGGACCTATATCTACATAACCATTTCCTGTGTCTATTCTTAATGCTCCATTTAAACTGCCTACTCCTCTTACCATGCTTAATCCTATGATGCCATTACCTTGAGCATCATTCCCTTGTTGCAATACTTGAGCTAATGTCTGTAATTCATTACTAGGATCATCATCATTGTTACCGCAAACAATGTTGCCGTTGGCATCTGTATGCAACCTTTTACCTGCACCACAAACGATAGAAGGTAATCTTACATTTCCATTAAATACTGCATTACCACTAACAACAATACCTCCATTAGAAGTTAATCCTCCTACTGTTATTGGGTTGGTTGTTGATGCTCCATTATTTGTTATGTCTTGTAATGTATCTTCTATTATGCCTGAGTCTATTCTACCATTATTATTTTCATCTAATGATGTAGGTGTGGGAGAAGTAGGGTCTCTTACTATTTGTTGTAATGGATGCCAAGGTAGTGATGTGTTTAGAGCAAAAGCATAGATTGCCATGCTTATTATGGTTAAGGTTATTGCTATTATGCTTAATCGTGAGGTTAAGGATGCCATAATATTATTAAAGAGGAGAATGTATATATATTTTTGCTTAATCGTGTCTTATAATTGGCAAAGTGGTTTTATCGCTTACTTCTTTTATTAACCTTCTTAAACCTTCATAAGGATCTTTATCCAAGGCTTTCTTAAATTCTATCTGATCTCTTAGTCTTTTTAAAGCTTGTCCTATGGTTTGGTAAAGGCCCCAAGTTTCTCCTGTCACTACAAATAAGCCCTTACCCGTTGAAGCTCTTATTCTTACATGATATAAAGGAACTCCTCTAAACTTCTCCTCATGCTCCTTTATGTATACGTAAACGTTGCCTGAGTCTAAATAGTCTTTATATTTCTCAAATAACTCTTTAACAGATTCTAAACTCTTCTCTAATTCATCTTTATCTAAATCCCTCACATCTCCTGCTATAGAATACATTACCCTAAATCTTTCCTCTTCTTTCTTTAATGAAGTAATAATTTCCAATAAATCTTTATCTGTGATTATCCCTACTAATTCTTCTTTATCACCTACTACTATTAAACTTGAGATGTTATAAGACTTCATTTTTTTGATAGCCTCCAACACAGTATCTGAAGGAGAGATAGTAATAACAGAAGTCTCCATTATTGATTTTACAGGATTCTTCAATACATGAATTTTTTCTTGTGCGGTTGTATGGGACTTCTGAGGTCTATGTTTTGGTTTTAAAAACCTTATTATTATGTCGTGAAGAGTAACTAACCCTAATAATTTGCCCTCTTCATTTACCACAGGAGCACGAGTAAATCCGTTTTCTCTAAATAACGCAAGTGCTTTAGCTATGCTGTCGGAAGGATTCAAAGTTTTAACTTCCTCTGTCATTACTTCTCTTACCTTCGTATTTTTTAAATCAGAATTTTCAAAATAATACTCAATTAAATCTTTATTATTTATAATACCTATTACTTTATCTTCTTCGTTTTTTACAGGTAAATTGAAAAAATCAGAGTGAAACATAAGATATGCTGCTTTTACCAAATCATCTTCAGGAGATACTGCAGGAGCATTAAGCATAAGTGATTTAACACGAGTACTAGAAGGGTCCACGTAAGACTTCAATATTCTTCTTTCTGTAATCATCCCTTTATACTTCCCCTTCCTGTCTACCACTACTAACGCTTTAACATTATTTTCTTTCATAATACCTAATGCTTTAGACAAGTACTCGTCATCATAAACTTCTATTACTTCCTCTTTCATTATATCTGAAACATTCATAATCTCACCACCTAACATTATTGTATAAGTAAAAATTTTAAATAGTTAATAATCTAATGCTCATCTATGTATTATTATAAAGAGCATACAGCAGATTTTATTTTAGGTGTGGAAGCAAAAGATCTAAAAGAATTGTACGAAGATGCTGCAAAGGGTTTGTTTTTTTCGTTTCTAGATATAAAATTTAATGAAAAAAATCTTAAAGAAGAACATACGATTATAGTAGAAGGAGAAGATGAAGCAGATTTATTAGTGTCATTTCTGAATGAACTTATTTATTTGTTTGAAGTAAAAAAAATTATCCTATGGAAAGTATGTGAAATAAAAATAAAAAACAATATACATAAATTCAAAATAAAAAATAAATTCTTTAGCAATTCATCCAAATTTTCACTAGAAAAATAACTTCATAATTGCAGTAGGATCTGAGGTTTTTACTTTTTTTAAGAGAAAATTATTTCTTGAAAGGA
>JALWJP010000169.1 GCA_026997215.1 Nanobdellati archaeon | reverse complement strand
ATCCTGTACTTGGCATTTGATAAATTTCTCTATTCTCTCATGAAGCTTTTTCTCAAGAATATTACGGGAAGGGAGATTGTAATAATGCCTTAACTTATCAACACGTATATCAACAAGTTTTAAGTATACGGAATTTCCTCTACGTATTGGATATAAAAGGCGATACAATCTTTTACCTATATTTGTAATCTTTGGAAAACCAGTTTCTTCAGATGGTGGTTCAACAGCTATATCTGATTTCTTTTTTTGCCCTTTGTAGCTTAAGAATACATTTCCGTGAATGAATTTCCTACCAAAATAAGAAATAACCCAACTATTTCCATCAGAAGCTATACTAGGAAAGGTATAGTACATAAGAAAGGGTATGGTTTCATTCACCAAGGAAAAAGTATTGTTATCGGAACTCACAAAGATATTGTACTTATCCGGTAAAGATAAACCATTTATCTTTACTCCAGGAAGACCTTTAAATTTAGCAGTAATTACACAAATAGGTTTTTCATTTACTACTTCAAAATCGTAAAATGCCCATATAAATTCTTCTAAATTGTTGATCTTTCCTTTAACTTTTAGTTTGTCTATAGTATAATTCTTTTCCACTTTAAAATTAGAAAGTTTATATACCTTTAAAAATTTTTCACCATCCTTAACAGCTATCCATATGTTTTTATTCTTAATTTTAACTTTCAGAACAACGGGATTAAATAAAGTATCTATTTCTTTATCTTTCCCTTTCAATAAATCCCTTATAAGGAGTTTATTCTTTTTGAAGTATACAATATAGGGTTTTCCGTTTAGAATTACAGGTTCAAACAAACTTATGCCGTATTTCCCTGAAAGGATACTAGGAGAAGTATAGGTTTCCATATAGTCTTCGGAATAAACCCATACTATACGGTAAGGCAGTTTATCTTCATCTTGCCACGTTAATAGAACATTTCCTTTTCCATCCGCAAAAAGTTTAACTTTTAATGCTTGAGGTGGATTTTTAAACAGGTAGTACTTAACGTTAAGTGTATCTGGATCTACTCGGAATAAAACCACATACTTTGGTTTCCCGTATTTTATAGAACTGTATATATAAATGTATTTTCCATCAAAAAAAACACCGCGTGATAAATAAATAAAACTCTTATCTTCCTTTTGAAGAAAGTCCTGATTCACAAGTTTTTTTCTGCTATTAATAACAAGGTAAATTTGTTTAGTATCATCGTTAAAAAAAACAAAAGCCTCAGATTTTTGTGAATTAAGGCCTTTTACTAAGAAATATGAATCAAATCTTATCTTGAGCCCAGACTTTAAATCTTCAAATTCTTTTTGCTTAATTCTAAATTCAGGAAAAGAAAAACTTAGAGATAAGAGAAGAGGAAAGAAAAAAAGGAGCGAAAAAAGCTTATCTTGCATAAGGTTCAAGTGTTAGGGGAGTAATAGTTGCTCCAAAACTAGGTGCTATTTCTATTTTGTAAGCTACAACTCCATTGGCAGCATTTGCATCTACACCCAAGTTGAACCATCCTCCCGTATTCCTTACAAAATTGTAATGTACATCTCCTAATATATCTCTCACATGAACAATAGCTGCACAGGTAAAGTCTAAACTACTTTCAATAGACCTTCCTTCTTCTGCTCTATTAAATACTCCAAGCCCATTATTATCTGTAGCAACTTCTAAGGTTGAAGCAGCAATATAGTCAGCTGCTCCGAATAAGTTACCTCCGTCTGCAATAGCGTAAATGTATGTTTCAGCAATTCCCTCAGGGTATAACATTACGGTTGTATTGGCACCCGGTGCTATAGTATCTAGATCTGCAAAATTAATATTATTATTAGCATCGGTTTCTACCCTAATAGCCCTAAATGAGTATACTCCTCTTGTCGCAGTAACTACCACATGTGCTTCTGCAACTACGTTAGCTGTATTATCATTAGCATCAGCCACGCCTTCTATTGCAAGGAAACCTTCAGCATTTACAGGAGGAGCTACAATATTTCCTATATCTCCAGGACCACCATCTGAGAATATAGGTCTAACATTGTCGTTTCCGTCAATTATGAACGTGTCCATGTCATTTTCACTTGTCTCTATGTAACCATTATAATGAGTACAGCCTTCTACATTGTTGATATCTTGTGTTAGGTCATTTTTAAAGTAGTATACGAGGTGGATTTGTGTTCCACCAGTAGCCACATAAGAAACTGCCGTAAACATACCTCTTACAGAGGTAAAATAAGGAATAACTACTTGGGTTTGCTGAGGTATAGCTTGCGCTGTTTCAGAAGCTGCAAAAATTGCTAATCCCAATACAGCTCCTATTCCTGCTTTCTTCATAACTTCACACCTCCCTTTTTAAGGTTTAAATTATAATACCA
>JALWJP010000168.1 GCA_026997215.1 Nanobdellati archaeon | reverse complement strand
ATCTTTGCTATGCATGCTCATGGTTTTCAGAAAAGAAAGGTCAAAGATACTCATTATTTCTGGCATAGTTTTCAAGTTGCGAGGATTCTTGAGGAACAAGGTGTTAAAAAAGAAGTGGTTATTGCTTCTATTCTTCATGATGTAGTAGAAGACACATCTGTAACTATTCAAGAGATTAAAAAGAACTTTGGAGAGCGTATCGCTTCTCTTGTTAAGGAAGTTACTTCTGAGCAAGAAGGTGAATGGGAGCAAAGAAAATTAAAAACAATTCAATATTTCAAATCTTCGAGTTTAGAAGCAAAATTAATTAAGATCGCTGATAAAATCGATAATTTAGAAGATATTAAAAGAGATATAATAAGTGGGAGAAACCCTTGGGAATATTTTCATGCTTCGAAGGAGAAACAAAAATGGTATTACCAAGAGATGCTTAACGTAGCTAAGAAGGACAAAGATTTAATTAGCTTTTATCCATCTTTAATAAGAATTTTTGAACAGGCTTACAAAGATGTGTTTGAGTAATTCTTATTTACTTTACAAACTTTCTAACATTTTCTTAACTTCTTTGGCTATATCTTTTAATTTAGACTCATCAACTAAAGGAACTACTATGATTTTTATTTTTTTTATTTTTCCAATCTCTTTCATAATTTTTAACAAAAATGCCAAATCAAAATCATGAAGAGTATAAGCTTTGGGTTCTTGTAACTTTTCCACATCCTCTATTAATTTTACTTTTTTAACGTCAGGAGAAACATCAAGAAAAATGGGTTCTTGAGGTAAAGGCTCTGCAGGATCGTAATAAATAAAAGCATACCCCTTCATTTCTTTTTTTAACATATTAGCTATCTTTATAGCTATACTATCTTCCTCCAATATAGGATTCCCAAGCACGTATATCTTTTTCACATGATAACCTCCCTAATTCCTCAGGAACATCTGTTGTAACGATATATCCTGCATGAATTATAACCATTACATTCTTACTAAGAGGGTAATTATAAGGATTAAGTACTCGAATTTCTTCATTTTCTCTTCCTTCAATTTTTATTAATGCTTCTTTATTCCATTCATAAACCTCTTTTATTATTCCTATATATGCTTTATGTTCTAAATCCCCTTCTTTTTCATGTATTTTATTATGGTATGTGAAAAAATAAGCATGCACAATTTCTGGAGTAACTTCATTTAAACCATACTCCTGAGCTATACATATAATACTATTATAGGCATTAGGCAATAACTTTTCAAGACATTTTTTTATGTCATTATATTTTTTAATATTTTCCAATCCGAAACATCTATTTTTTCCAGAAACACAGCAGTAGAATCCGTATTTTATAAGTAAATCGATGGCTTCCCTTGTAAATTTAGGTTCAAAATCATTCATCATGACCACCTCACTTTTAGAAAGTGGCTTGCACAACTGAAACAAGGATCATAGGCACGTATTAGCGATTCTATCATCTTTATCAACATATTTTTACCAACATCTATGTTTTCTTCAATAAGTTGTTTAATTGTTAACTCCATATGCGCATGATTTTGCGCTGTAGGGGTTATTATTTCTACGTCTTTTATTGTTCCTTTTTCATCAATTAAAAAATAATAATAAAGTAAACCTCTTGGAGCCTCTATTACTGCATATCCTTTCTTTTCCTCAGAGAAAGAAGGTAAAGGTTTTGTAAAAGGTTTTATTTCCTTTTCTTTTAAAAGTTGTTTTAATAAGGTCAAGGAATCGTCTATGCAGTGAAGGATCTCAACAGCTTGAGCTACGTTATTATGAAAAATATTATTTGAAGGAAATAAAGAAGGGACATATTTTTTTGTCTTGTTGTGAATGCTATCCTTATTTATGTTTATTCTAGCTAATGCTCCCAACAAGTAAGGTTGATGATTATATAAATAAGAATAGCTATGTGAATATTCTTTCCATAATGCAGTTATATTATTAAGATAAGTCTCGCTTTTTATTTCTTTTCCGTCCATTATTATTTTTCCTTCTAAAAATCCGAAGTCCTGATTCTTTAAAGCTCCTTGTTGTAATTCATTTACTTTTAAAGAAGCATCCCATTTCTTGTAAATATTTATGAGTTTTATTACAGGTTTTCTTATCTCTTTTAATAACGCTATTATATTTTCTATATCTTCGTGATTTAGGTTAGTATTAAATCCTTTTAAACTAATATTGAGTTGATGTATGGCTCTTCCTCCAATCATTCCTGCTAATCTTGCACCTATTTCTTGAACCTTAAAACCTTCTTTTATGAGATCTTGATGATCTTTTGTAAAATCTAATATCGACTCATAACCAAACACGTCAGGAAGAGAAAATAAATAAAGATGCATGCCGTGGTCTCGTATCATATTACCA
>JALWJP010000167.1 GCA_026997215.1 Nanobdellati archaeon | reverse complement strand
AGTAAGAATAGAAGATTCTAAAGATGGCCAGACTCATGTGGAGCTTTATACTCAAATGAGAGAAAAAATATCTTATGGAGGTTTTGAACTAATGAGAAATTTTGATAATTTGCCATTAGATGTTGTGCAATTTTTGAATGAACATATGCAAGTTGATGAAAAAAATCAGAAAGTAATAATAGATGGGAAAGAAATCCCTAGATGAAGTAAAGTTGTTCTTTTTAGACAAGGGGAGGGAATAAGTTATAGATTGGAAAAAGGTTCCTTTGACGGATTTGTAGAGTTTGAATATAAGGAAGAATTAAATGTGTGAGAAAGTAATAAAGAAGAATATAAGGTATCAACTAATAAAGAAAGTTTGGAGTTACCGGATGTATTAAGAAAAGGAATAGAAATAAAAGGAGAAAAGGTTCTCATAGATATTGATAGTTTAAAATCAGTGTTGGGAGTAGATATATCTGAGGGAAAATTACAATGAGACATTCTAATACAGGATGGTAAATTGATAGTCCCTCATTTAACTTGAGATATTAGAGTAATAAGGACTGAAAAGTGAGTGTCTGTTGAATATAAATATGGTAAATATCCTTTGCAATTAGTATATGTAGATTTTGGAGAAAATTCCTTAGTAGAAAGTAATTGAGAAGTTATAAAGAAAAAATATGAGATATTGGAACCTCAAAAAATAGAAGCGTTGGAGAAAGTCAAAGATATTTGAGAGTATGTAGAAAGAAACAAGCTGGCATTGGCTAAGTTAAATATGTTTGATGATTATTATAGATTTGTGTATTCGTATAAAAATCAGAGATGGGATGAAGCGGTTAAAAATTTAAAAGAAATGTTGACTTCTCTTAAGGCTAAAGAATTTGGAATAGAAGACCCTAGTAGAATACTTGCAAAAGTAAATTCTCTTAAAGGAGTAGATTTGATATATGCATTAGCTTTGTTTGTGAAAGGAACTTTAACAGATGAGTATTTGTTGGGAGAAAACTTGAGTTGAGAAAAAGTAGATGAATCGACTAGGGAGAGTATTTGAAGGGAAGTATTACAAATAAAAAAAGAAGGTTTTTTGGAGCATATAAGATCTAATTGGGGAGATGATTTGGCTAAATGATTAGAAAAATATGTTATAGAATTAAATCCTAGTAAAATAGACGTTTCGGAGCCTAATAGAAAAATAGATAAATCATTAATTGTTTCACTAGTATATACTAAAAGAGCTAAAGAAGAAAGTTTCTCTTTAATACCTCATGGTTTATTAGATGTTTTGGAAGGTAAAAAAGTAGTGGTTAAAGATGTAATTCTAGCAAGGAAAATATTAGAAAAAATGCCACAAGAACTTTTACAGGAAACATTGAAAAATTATTGATTAGATAACTATATTGATGTATCTTCTTTACAAAAGGAAGAGGTATTGGAATTATTTATGGGGAAGGAGTTGGTTAAAAATTGAAATAGTATTAAGATAGAATGAGATCCGGTGTATTATCTTTATGGAGAGTGTATTAATCCTACTGTAGGGTATCATTTAAAAAAGATAGTTGTTGAGAAAGAGGAAATCAGAGAATCTAGTGTGGGACTATCTGACGTTAATGTTAGTACTAAGTGATATAGACTTTTGGAAAAAGAAGAAAAACGTGTTTCTGGTATACAAGAAATTTCCAAAGGATGGGTATATTTTAAGTGAAGAATGGAAAAAGTATCTTCTCAACTAACTAAAGTGTGAGATGTTGAATTGGTAAAACAGCCTCCAAAAATTGAAAAATTTAATACAGTGGATGTTATTTCTCAAGAAGGGAGTGAATGGGATTATGCTATAGGTGAGGTAGAGTACAAGCGTAAACCGCATGAAGAAAAGGAAGAGGAACAGCCTACTACAAAGCCTACAGAGGGACCTACTAATCCTCCCACACCTTCTCCAACTCCTACACCACCTTCTCCGGATACTCCTACAACAAGTCCAACAGATGCTCCTACTGTACCACCTAAACCTACAGGTCCTCCGATAGATGAATAAGGTTTTATTAAAAATGTGCACGTTATAATGATCAGTATCGTTTTGCCTATTAGAAATGAAGGGAGATGGGTAGATATTACCCTAGACTCCCTTTTTTTAAGAACACCTGATAAGCATCTTATTAAGGAAATTATATTAGTTTATGATTGAGGTAAACAACATTCTCTAATAACTACTTCTTTTAAAGACAAAATTAAAGAAGTTATTATAGATTTTCCTAAGGGTCCTGCTTTTGCAAGAAATCAAGGAGCTAAAGTGGCTAGAGGAGATCATATCTTGTTTCTTGATGCTCATATTTATTGGGAGTCTTGAAAGCTTTCTGAATTGATAGAGTTAAGTCAATGAAAACACATAGTATGAGCAAATATAT
>JALWJP010000166.1 GCA_026997215.1 Nanobdellati archaeon | reverse complement strand
ATTCTTTAGTAGTGATGGTTTGTTGAACTTCATTTTTTTGATTCACACATCCGCTCAATACTATTAAAGTAAGAACCACCAACGTTATATGGATTACACGCATATAATATATGGGGTGTATTTAAAATAAATATTTTAGTAACATATTATTATTATTTTTTAAGAGATGAAGGAAGTGTTTTTTATGTCCATGTATTTAGGCATAGATGAGGCAGGAAGAGGAGCAGTTATTGGTCCTTTAGTAATGGCAGGAGTTGAAGGTACTAAAGAGGTAATTGAAAAGTTAAAAAATTTAAATGTAAAAGATAGTAAACAACTTACGCCTTCACAACGACTAAATCTTTATGATAAGATAAATGAATTGGCTAAAGCCGTTTATATTGAGATTGCTTATCCCCCTGAAATAGATAAATGGGTCTTTAATAAGAATCTTAATAAATTAGAAGAACAAATGGCTATTAATATTATAAAAAAAAGCAAAGCTTCTGTAGTTATTATTGATAGTTTCTCTGCTAATGCCTTAAGCATAGCCTCGCGTTTACAGCAAATCTTTAAAGATAAAAAAATAATAGTAGAGCACAAAGCAGACGAGAAATACGTTATTGTGGGAGCAGCGAGTATTATAGCTAAGGTAACACGGGATTGGCATATTAGCAAATTAGGTGAAGAGGTGGGAAGCGGTTATCCATCAGATCCTCGTACTCGTGAGTTTCTTCATAAACACCTTCAGGATAAAAGTATGTATGGGCATATAAGACATTCGTGGGAAACAATTGAAAAGATGAAAAAGAAAGGGAATCAAAAAACTTTATTCTTCTAAAGGGGATGCTGAAATGTGTTTAATAATTATAATATCTCCTATGGCTTTAACCATTGCATAAGGGATTATTACACCTTTATTTCCTCCGACAACATTATATAGATAAGAACCTTTTATAGCATTAACCACTAAAGATTTAACTCTAAATCTGTTAAGATCTACTTCTATATCTATTGTTTTACCGCAATATGCTCCTTTGTCCGTAAATATATCTTTTCCGATAATCTTAGAATAATATTGTTCACTAGCCATAGGCAACACCTCATTGCTTTATTTATTTTTAATTATGAAAACTTTTAAAACTTATAGCTCTTTTTTAAATAAGATTATTTCAAAGTAGTTAAATTTATCGTAACTAAAACACTTAAAAATTTAGGATTATTATTATTCTTAAGGGCCGGTAGATCAGTCTGGAAGATCGCCCCCTTGGCGTGGGGGAGGCCTGGGGTTCAAATCCCCACCGGTCCATTAGTTTTTAAGTGATGATTCATTTTTAAAGATAATTTTTTAAAACTTTCTATATAATTTTAGGATAAAAACCCGCTGAACTGCCGATGGCAGGAGGGGGTAATTCTAAGGTAGAGAAGCATGCTTCCTAAGATACGAAAAAAGTTAGAAGCATACATTCGTGTATTGAAATTATTGAAAACGCCATCACGAGATGAAGTAATAGCAGCAATTAAGATTTCAGGTGGAGGTATTTTACTTGCAGGCTTAATTGGTTATGCTGTTAAGATCATATTTAAACTTTTCATGTAAGGAGGTAGTGATATGCCTTTATATGCCGTGAGATGTGTAGGTAAAAAAGAAAAGTATTTGATTGATGCTATTGAAAATAATGTAAGAAGCAAAGGTTTGCCTGTAAAGGCTGTAGTATATATTCCTGAGATAAAAGGATATATTTTTGTTGAGGCTGATGATGAGAACACAGTAAGAGAAGCAATAGCTGGTAATCCTTATTCCCGTGGAATGATCTCTAAACCTATAAATCCTGATGAAATTAAACATTTCTTTGAAGAAAAAGAAGATCTAGTGTTGTTAAAAGAAGGGGATATTGTTGAGATTATAGGAGGTCCATTAAAACGCGACAAAGCTAAAATAATCTCTATAGATTATGCTAAAAAAGAGGCAAGAGTTGAGATCATAGATAGTTCCACACCTATTCCTTTAACTATGAAATTAGAGTTGCTTAAGAAAATAAATGAATAAGGGGTTTAAGATGGGTGAGAAAAAAACTATTGATGCTTTGGTAGAAGGTGGGAAAGCATCTCCAGCACCACCTTTGGGTCCTGCTTTAGGCCAATTAAAAGTTAATGTAAAAGCAGTTATTGATGCGATTAATGAGAAAACAAAAGCATTTGCGGGTATGAAAGTTCCCGTTAAGGTTACGGTGGATACTGAAACTAAGGAATTTTCAATAGAAGTAGGTACTCCACCTACTAGCCAACTTATTAAGAATAAATTAAAAGTAGAAAAATTATCTCAGCAAGCCGGTAAAGATTTTGTAGGTAATTTAACCTTCGAGCAAGTAGTTGAGATTGCTAAAATGAAAAGAGAAAGTATGCTAGTCAATTCCTTAAAAGCCGCGGTTAAAAGTGTTATAGGTACTTGTGTTTCAGCAGGCGTGAGTGTTGACGGGAAA
>JALWJP010000165.1 GCA_026997215.1 Nanobdellati archaeon | reverse complement strand
TTACAGGATTTCACCCCTACCCCGTGAGTACCCTCGGCCCCTCCCGGTCCCAAGACATGCAGTATCCTCTGCAAGCCCTCCAGTCTTCTGGAGGATTTCACAGAGGACTTACATGCCCGGCTACGGACCCTTTAGGCCCAATAATCGGGCTCACCACTTGGGGCGCCGCTATTACCGCGGCGGCTGGCAGCGGTCTTGCCCACCCCTTATTCCCCCGGCTATTTACACCGGGGAAAAGCCTCCACGTGGGAGGCACTGGGAGTACCCCCCTCACGCTTGCGCGCATTGGGAAGGTTTCGCGCCTGCTGCGCCCCGTAGGGCCTGGACTCGTGTCTCAGAGTCCATCTGGGGGCTCCTGCTCTCACAGCCCCTACGGATTATAGGCACGTTAGGCAGTTACCCTAACGTCAACCTAATCCGCCGCAGCCCCATCCTTAGGCGCCGAAGCTTTCGGCGATAGCTCCTTCCAGATGCCATCGCCTATGGGGTATTAGCCTCAGTTTCCCGAGGTTATCCCCCACCTAAGGGCAGGTTAGCTACGTGTTACTCAGCCGTCCGCCCCGCTTGCGCGGAGACTCGCATGGCTTAGTCGCACTCCCATAGCAGTGAGCCCCGGCAGGATCAACCGGAATTAGCGGGAAGTGCTATGCAGAAATTTCACCTTTTCTTGGACCCTTGTAAGGTCCTCATCTAAATGTAGGTGCAACTTAACAACTCCTATCATCTCTAAGCCAAAGGCTTATATCAAGGAATTAACGCCGTTGCACCTTTTTCTCTTTTCGGTAGGTGATAAGAATCAGCTCTAACCCCTTTACAGGGTTCATAGCATCACATCATCATAAGCAATTAATATAATTATGTGTTAATTTTAAAAAGGTTTCTTAAAGAAAAATAAAATCATGATCAAACTTATTGCCTTTGATTTAATGGGTGTGATATTCACAGAACCCCACATAATTTCAAATCTCTTATATTCTTTGCTGCCAGAACCAAAAGATTATGCTTTTATCAAAGAAAAATATTCTCTCTACACAAAAGGAAAAATATCCAACCAAGAATTTTGGAAGTCGGTTTATAAAGGATATAATTATGAAGATTTTGAAAAAACATATTTAGATAAGATAAAAATAGATAAAGATTACAAAGAAATCATTAATTATTTAAAACAAAAATATGAGTTAGGTATTATATCTAACCTACCAAAAGAATGGGGAGAATATTTAATAAAAAAATATGAGTTAGATAAAGTGTTTAATCCTATTGTAATCAGTGGTGAAGTAAAAGTAAAAAAGCCAAACACAGAGATTTATAAGATTTTTCAAAATGAAGTAAAGACACAATTTAATGAAATCGCATACATAGATGATAGAAAGTCAAATCTTAAACCAGCACATATTTTAGGAATGAAAACTATTTGGTACAAAAAAGAAGAAGATAATTTAAATTTCATGCCAGATTACACCATAAATCGATTAAAAGAATTAATAAATCTTTTCTAAATCACCTCCAACAAAATTTTTCTCACAATTTTGGCATCAGTACTTCCTTTGTTTTTGCCATAACTTTGCCAACTAAAAAATCTATAGCTTTTTTATTACCAGATTTATAATCTACCACAGGTTGTGTATTCTCATTCAAAACCTCTTCACATATTCTTCTTAAAGTGTCTTTATCTTAACTCTTTCATATCCTCTTATAAAAATGTCAGCATCTGATTTAAACGTTGCTAAAGTATTTAAGTCATAAACTCCAACATATTCTAATATCTGCTTTAACTCAGACAAATAAAAACGAACTTCATATACATCACTTATATAGGGTTCGGTAACTATCTCTAATAAAAGTACTCCAAATCTATTATAATCTATTAACTTATGATTTTTTAATTTTTCTTATGAACAATTTTTGTAGGGTCCTCCCTTAATATGGATTCTTATAATCTCCACTTTTTATTTCCAATACTCACCTAACCGTTCACACCTACACATCTATCATAGTGTGTAATTTGATAGTTTTTAGCTAAATCAAGAAAAAATAAACTTTCTTAGAAAAATAAAATTGATGATTTATTTTACAATTCAACACCAATGCAACCTTTATAGCATATTCAATAACCTTCTTATTGATCATAGGTTTTGATCATAGCATTCCCAAACAAGCATTATACACATAGATATTTGATTCATGTTCCTCAGTCAAATTAGTAGAATTTTTATAAGAACAAAATACCTTGCTTTCAGTATCAAGTTGAACATGTGTCTCAAGCCCAATCATATCAATCATATAATTTATTTCATTCTTTATTCTTAATTACCATACATTAACACCACCATTATATTATTTCTCCATCATTTAAAAATTTAAAAAAATCACAGAATTTTGCATTCTAAGTTATAATTTTCCTAAAAAATATTTTATTTCCTTTATTTTATTCCCTTATCAATTCAATAATACTTTTAATATTTCTCTGTATTGCATTACTATT
>JALWJP010000164.1 GCA_026997215.1 Nanobdellati archaeon | reverse complement strand
CACAACGCAGGCTATACTGTGCAGGAGTGGAAGGAAAAAGCATATAGAGATGGTTTTACTGCTGCAAAATTTAATATGAAGTATGGAATAAATAGCAGATTAATAACTTCAAGAGTTTATCCTATTTTAGCTTCACTATATGCGGTACTATTTGGTATACGTAAAATTGGTATTAGAGCAGGTCTTAAGCTACTTTGGTATAATTACATACTTGCTAAGGAAAGACAAAAAGGTTATTTAGATGGATTAAAATCCAGTGGAGGAAAAAGAGCATGAAAGATAAATGGAGTATATTACTTTCACATATAAGATGTGGAAAAAGCATCAAAGATAAGCTTAAAATAATGGTAATTTGTTTCCTAAGGTATTTAAAGGAAAGATCACCTAAACGATTAAAAAAGATTTTTGACTCTGCTGTGAAGGGATGGATTATTGAAACTGATATCAAATTTATGATTGGAAGTATCGATGATTACTTTATATGTTCACCTCCACATGAACAATATTTAAAAGATTATTTAAAGCCGAATAAGGGTGATACGTTTTTGGATGTTGGTGCACATATAGGTAAATACACGCTAAGAGTAGCAAAAGTTGTTGGTGATGAGGGATTAGTGATATCCGTAGAACCTGATAAACGTAATTATAATCTTCTTATAAAAAACATAAATCTTAATAGATTAAAAAATGTAATCCCACTAAATATAGCAGCTTGGCATACCGATGAGAAACTTAAGCTTTTTTTGGACCAAATACAGGAGAAAGCACCGTCAAAAAGGAAGGGGGTAGTTATATATGGGTCGAGGCAAGGGCTTTAGATAGGGTATTAGAGGAGTTAGGATGCAAAAGGGTTGACTGGATAAAAATTGATGTAGAGGGTGCAGAGTTTGAGGTTCTTAAGGGTTTAGAGAATACACTAAAGAGTAGTAATCCTATATTAATTGTAGAAGTTTTTGATAAAAATTATGATCGTGTAGTGGCATTCCTCAAAACTTTAGGCTATAAAGGAGAAGTAATTCATAGAGGAATAGGTGCATACGGGCACTGTGCTTATATCGTCTTTAAAAAACTATGAAGGTACTGTTACCTTAATGTGCATGAGTTATAGCTAATGAATCCACAATTTGAGTGAAGTTTCGAGCAGTTTTAAAGGTTTAGAGAATCTAGGGAAATATAATAATTTCTCTAGCAAATATGGGGGTGCTGTTTCTCAATGTTCGAAATAGTCGTTCTATGTTACTCAAATGACAAGATAGATTTGTGAAGGTAACAAGGAAATGTTATGAGTTACGTAGGAAGATTTTTCACTGAGATATTAGGTATGATAATTAAAAGAGGGACTGAAAGTATGTATGAGTATGAGACTGAAAAGTATGAGTATGAGCAGTTGATAGTGATGTTTTCGTATGGATTGATATACGACCTATACGAGGAGTTTTTAGTGAACAATCACGAGACCAAAGTGGATGCAATAGTGAAGTGTTAAGGAAAATACTAAATTTGAAGAAAGTTCCGATTACACGACGATATGTAAAACTGTGAAGATACTGAGGGAAGAAGATTTGAGGAAACTATTAGAGGAAAGCAGTAAGTTGTTGGGGAGTTATAGTTGGAAATATTTAGCGATGTACTTTACCAGTTTAAGGGAAGATAATGCGAGTTTTTACAAGGAATGGAAAGAGGAGGAAGAACTGGAGAAAACTGACTATTATAGTAGATATTGATTCCCAAGCGATCCTATCAGCTGATATTGGACTAAGTAACGATCCTAAAAGATGTTTGAAAAAGATTAAGTCTTTCTTTATTCCTTAACTTAGCTTCTAT
Organism: Nanobdellati archaeon; assembly: GCA_026997215.1. Lineage (GTDB taxonomy): Archaea > EX4484-52 > EX4484-52 > EX4484-52 > JAADEF01 > JAADEF01. Next base: position 684 of record JALWJP010000164.1, on the reverse strand, counting down.
TTTCAACAGAGAATCATCGAAATCTTTGAAGTATTCCCTTTATTAACGTAACATCTATTCCAATTTTTTCCTCTAAAGTTAAAATCATAGCTATATCCTCTTGGTCAAAGCTTCTGGTGAATATGATAGCCAGTCCATATATAGCATAATTAATTAAAAATAAGAACGGTAGTGTCCAATAAGTTATGGCGGAGTTAATAATTAAATAAAAAACGATAATTAAGATTAAAGATACAAACAATGGCTTAATTAGGTTTTTACTTAAAGGTAAAGCTTTGCTTAATGAATAAACCTTCCATAATCTTATAACGTTAATACTAACCTCAGAAATCATAGTAGCAGTTGCTGCACCTACTATACCAAAAAATGGGATAAGAGCAGCATTTAACCCTATATTTAGAATTGTAGCTATTAAAGTTGCCCACATAACAAAGCGGGACTCGCCCAAAGCAATTAAGGCTCCTCCATTAGGACCGAGCAAATTTCCAATCATAAAGCCTAACGATAAAATCCTGAGAGCATCGGCTGCTGGTGCATAATTTTTCCCGAATACGAATTCTAAAACAGCTTCTGGGTAAAGGAATAAGAGCAGAAAGAAGGGAAACGTCACCGAGCATATCCACTTAGTCAGAATGGAATAATTTCTCCTTATTTCGGAAATGGAGCCCTGAGCATACAGTCTTG
>JALWJP010000163.1 GCA_026997215.1 Nanobdellati archaeon | reverse complement strand
CTTAAAAACACATTAAGACCTATGTATATTGATTTCGCTAACGAGCATGAAATATCAGGCTGGATAAAATTAAATTCTGAAGATGAAGATTTTATAAAAATATTTATAAACGGAAAGTATGCGGGAAAAGCAAAATTAGAATTTGAAAGAGAGGACGCTCAACAAATATACGGCGGTATATGCAAAGGTTTTTACTTTAGAATTCCTGAGAAGGTTTCCAAAAAACTTTTAAAAGAAGGAAAGTATAATTTAGAGATTTATGACAAAAATAATAAAAAGATTCACAAAGGTATAATTACTGTATACTCCGGAGACAAACTTATTGAGGATGGAGAAAAAGTTATTCAGGATTTAAGAAAAAACTCAGGAAACTTAGTAAATGTTTTCAAAATAAGAGATTTCATAAATCCCCGAAACTACTACATTATTCCGCAGTATCCTGATGGGGAAGTTGATGATATAGTGGATGTGATAGTTCCCGTTTACAAAGGAAAAGAAGAAACCATAAACTGCATTATGAGCATACTTAATGCAAAAAATGAAACTCCCTATGAGCTTATAATTATAAACGATAAAAGCCCTGATGAAGAATTAACCGAAGAGTTAAGAAAGCTTCAGAAAAAGTATAAATTTACTCTTATTGAAAATGAAGAAAATATGGGATTTGTAAAAAGTGCAAATATAGGAATGAAACTTCACCCTTACAGGGACGTAATAATATTAAATTCTGATACAATTGTTCCGGACCATTGGATTGATAGACTAAAAAGAGCTGTCTACTCTGAGAAAAATATCGCAACCGCAAGTCCCTTATCAAATAGAGCTACAATTTTAAGCATCCCGAAACCCAATGCGGAAAACCACATACCAGAAGGTTTAAGCATTAAGGATATGGACAATATATGTAAAAAAGTAAACGATGGGGTTTATGTAGAAATTCCTACTACCGTAGGCTTTTGTATGTATATAAGAAGGGATTGTATAAACGAGATAGGTTATTTTAACGAAGAACTCTTCGGAAAAGGCTACGGAGAAGAAAATGACTTTTGTATGAGAGCTTCCTCCCTAGGATGGAAACACATAGCGGTTTGCGACTTGTTCGTATATCACCACGAGTCAGTATCTTTTAGTAAAGAAAAAATAAAAAGAATAGAAAATGCTCTTAAAACTATTGATAGACTTTATCCGGATTATCAAAAAAGGATTCAAAGATTTATTCTCAAAGACCCCCTGAGAACTCCGAGAAACAGAATAAACGTAGAAATCCTAAGGAGAAAAGATAATAAACCTTCGTTTCTTTACATACTGCATTCATGGGGTGGTGGAGTAGAAGAACACGTAAAAGATATGGCAAAACTCTTAAAAAAAGAAAACGTAAGACTATTTATTTTGAAACCCAATGACCAAAAGCTCGTTTATACTTTAAAAGAATTCGGAAGAGATGATATAGAATGTGAGTATGATAATGTAAAAGAACTAGCGTATGATTTGAAAGAGCTAAATATTGTCCATATACACTATCACAGCGTAATAGGATACGAAAACGATATATTGGAACTTCCGAAACTGCTTAATGTAAATTACGATATAACAATTCACGATTACTATTTTGTATGCCCGAGAATACATCTCTTGAAAGTTAATAACGAATACTGCTTCCTCCCTGAAAATGAAAAAGATTGTCAAGAATGTTTAGACGAGGGATACTTACCTCATTTGGTTGAAGATTTATTTAAGTTAGATTTTGAAAGCTCAATAAGAAAATGGAGAGAGTTTTATACAGAAAAACTCAAAGGTGCAAGAAAAGTAATACTTCCCTCGGAAAGTGCCAAAAAAGTAATCACAAAATATATAAAACTTTCAAATGTTCTTGTAAAACCCCATCCCGAACCTGAAGAAGAAGTTACTATAAAGCTTTCCGTAAATAAAAATAAGCTAAAAGTAGCCCTTATAGGCGCAATAGGACCCCACAAAGGTTATTACAAGTTGCTTGAACTTGTAAAATATACTCAAGAAAAAGAACTTCCATTAGAGTTTATAGTTATAGGCTATACGATGAACGACAAAGAACTTGAAAAGTTTAGGAATGTAAGAATAACGGGACCCTACGATAAAGAAAAGTTATGTGAAATAATAGATAAGTATAAACCTGATGTTGCGATGTTCTTGAGTATATGGCCAGAAACTTATAACTATACTCTTTCCGAAGCTTTAAGATGCGGTTTATATCCTGTAGCCCTTGACATAGGAGCAATCGCGGAAAGAATAAAAAGGCTTGGTGTGGGTAAACTTATACCTTATAACGCTACCGTGGAAGATATGGCGGATTTACTTTTAAAACTTAAAAATGTAAAATTAGAAAAGAGAATTAAATTAGGTAATAGCTATAAAAATGTAACTGGAGATTATTATGAATTAAGGGGGTGATTTGAGTGGAGTTGATACTGCATATAGGAATACCTAAAACGGGGACAAGCGCTACTCAAAAATTTCTGTGTAAGAACAGGGAAACTCTTTTCAGAAAAT
>JALWJP010000162.1 GCA_026997215.1 Nanobdellati archaeon | reverse complement strand
ATTTTCGTCTTTATTCCTAATCATTTATCTATTCCTCTTTCCCCATTACAGCTATAAAACCGTGAAAATAGATGGGAAAGAAAAGACAGTGATAATTCCTAAAAACCAAATTGCAAAAATAATAGGAATGAGGAAATTTGAAGACATAGAAAGGAACTTTGATGGAATGCTTTTTTTGGTTGATAAAAATACTCCTTTTACCACTAAAAACATGAAGTCTTATACACTTATATGCTCCTTAAAAAAGGAACAAAAGGATTTTAAGACCGTAAAGTGTAAATGCCTTCCCCCTGAAGTTTTAAAATACCACCCGAACTCTAATTACGTTTACGAAGAAGTTTACAAAAACAAAAATTGTCAATAAACTTTTAATATCTTTACATCCTCTTTTTCCACCCTCTCATAGCTTTTCGTAAAATAGTCTTTAAAGACCTTTTCCGTTTTGAGTTTGAACTTCTCTGCTATAAGCCTCTTCATATCTTCTGCGTCTTTCTTTCTTTCGAATACCGCTACTACAAGTTTTTCAACATCAGGCAGGTACTTAGGAACATACCCTAACTTCTTTATCTCAAATTCCATATAACATATATCTTTACTGTTTATGTCTTTCGTATCAACTATCACATAGTACCCACTTCCTAAAAGTGCTTTCAGGTAAGCCTTTAAATCTGCTTTATTCTTTACAGGAACGGCAGGCTTGTATCTTTCTTTCTCTTCTAAAACACACTGCTTTATATGTGGATACAATACGTCAAAGTAAGGCTTTATAGGTTCTGCATAAGAAATAGCCGGAACAAGCATTAACGCAAACAGTCTTTTCTTCATATCTCTCTCCTTAAAGTGTTTTATACATATTTTAATCTTAATAAAACTTAATATCAAGATAAAACTATTGATTAATCATGATAACGAGATTATAATTATAGTAAGCAATCAAATACTTATAGGAGGTGTAGAGTCATGAGTGTGTATGAACAATTCACAATGGACGAGAAAAAAGAGCTTTTGCAAGAAGTTTTGAAAGGAGTTGACGCAGGAAGAGTTCCTGTAAAAGAACGTTTTCAAGACCTTATTTTAGGTTGTGAAGTTATGAGAGTTCCGATTACATTGGAACAAAAGTATGTAGGACGTGATTTGATTTTTGTGTTTAACTTTATGAAGACTCCGGAAGACCTTAAATATGGACAATTTACTGTAAGTTACGCAAGCCCGTATTACAGATTAATCAAGAATGAAGATGTCCAAAAGGTTATCCGTTTGGAGTTAGAAGAGTTAGTTCCGAAGTTTAGCTTTGATGAGAAAAAAGAAAGCATAACGGACTATAGTTGTATATTTATGTTTGAAGATAAGGGAGTTTTAGTTAGAAATTCTTATGTTCCAAGTAGAAGTTTAAGCATTTTGTTATCAGTCAAAAGAAGTGTTTTTATCCCTTTAATGAAACTTTCTATAATTCACACAGATAGGGAGATTCGCAGATACGAAATCAAATTAAAAGAGAAGTTAGAGAAGTTTAACGAGATACTGCCGATTGTGGATGAATTAGAAAAGATAAGTTTTAAGGATTTGCCAGAAAGTCTATTAAGAGAAATTTCTGAAATTTACTACGTAAAGTACAAGACCCTAAAAGGTGTTAGGACAGAGGAAAAAATTTTACTGGGGAAAGAACTTTTACAAGAAGCAAGGGATAAAAACTGGAGTGGATTGCAGTTAATAGAAAAGACATTAAGAAGGGCTTATGCAACAAAAAGGTACACATTAAAGAGGAAAGTTGACAACATCGTTATAAACCACATTGACGAAATCTATGAAAAAGTCTTTGCGTAGTTCTCTCTCATGAGAATCCTCCCTTCCTTTGCTCCCTTTTTGGGAGCTTTTTTATCAAATCCATTTAGGAGGCAGGAAAAATGGTCGTTTTATGGGATGAAATTAAAAAAAACGTTAAGGAGGTGCATAAAAATGAGCTACAAAATGTTACTGAAGGAGAAACAAGAAAAAGCGTATCGTCCTACAGAAAAACAGTTAGGTTATGCAGAAAAATTGTCAAAACAGATAGGAATTCCAGTACCGGAAGAAGCAAAGAGAAATAGAAAGAAGATGAGTCAGTTTATCGGCTACTGCAAAGCTGAAGTAGAAAAAAGAAAAGCAGAAAAAGAGGTGAAAGAAGAGGCTGAAGAAAAGAGCAGTGAATTTGCGTACGAGGTCTGTGATAGACCTATAGAATATCAAAATATCGAACTACCTATTGTTTGTTTTATTCCACTTAAATATATACGAGAAAATAAAGAACTGTACAGAAGAAAAAAGGGAAGTAGTGGATATTCGTTATATGCTGAATTGATTTCCTTTTTAAAAGACGCAAAAGCCAAAGTCCAGAAAGGTTTAATAAAGATAGAGAGTAGTGTAAGGTATCCTCCTCACGTATTGCTAACGATTTTAGACGCTTATTGTTTGGAGTATAAGTGGAACTATAAAACCGTATAGGAGGTGTATCATGAGAAAGTTCAAGAAGAGAGATATAAAAGAAGCAATACAT
>JALWJP010000161.1 GCA_026997215.1 Nanobdellati archaeon | reverse complement strand
AAAAAATCTTTCTTCTGTTATTGGTTTCTTAGTATAGCTATCATATTGAATATACCCTAATTTATTCCATTGATAACCAAAACTTGACGCATAGTTATCTGAAGGAACAAATCTGGGGATAAAGTTTATCACAGGATAGGATCTTTTACATTTTTTACAAACAAGTTCTCCTTCTTTTATTTTATCTTTTACTTCCTTTTTTACCTTTAATGCTAAATCTGCTTTACAATCAGGACATACTAAATGTTTTAAATGTTCTTTTTTCATACTAGTGATATGGATTATTAAATTTTTAAAACTCACTTCATATTTAACATTATGCTAATAGATGAGCATTATTGGATAAAAAAAGAAGGAGGGGAATTTTTACAGGAGAAATATAGCGAAATAATTTTTAACATTCTTCCTTCTTCTTATAATTTTAATAACCCTTTGTTAATCCCTTTTCAAGCCATATATAATGAGAGAATGACACGTTATTATGGATTATCTTTAGAGGAATACGTATCGTTGTATGTACAACAAAATTATTTATATGAAAATAATATATGGAATAATCTTGCGAAAGCTTATCTGGTAGAGGATTTTGTAAGGATTTTTCTTTTTAATTATTTTGCAGAACTTCTTGAAAATAGGTTTCTAGAATATTTTATCGATCCTACAGAAAGGTTACCTTTTAATGTTAATAGTAACTTTACTTTTTGTAAAACTAATAGACATTTCTACGGTAAAAAGATGAGAGGAGATATCGTAACTGCACAATTTGAATTTGATTACGCATGTAGGTTTAAATTACCTTCTAAAGAAGCTATATTTATTGCGGAAGTGAAAACTACTTCTAATAATTACCGTAATGGAAGAAAGAAGTTATTTGAATTTTTAAGGGAATTATCTCAGTATGTGGAGGTATATTATTATCTTTTTAGACCTCCACATAAAGGAAGATGCGTTATACCTCGAAGATTAGGTAATAATGCACATTTATCTAAAAATTTACATCTTAGTGTGGTTTCTATAAGGTTTAAGAAAGAAAACAAGCACATAAGTATAGAACAATTATTTAAGCATGCTTCTATACTTATAGAAAAGTATTTAGAACCATATAAAGTAAAAACTAAAGAAGGAAAATTAATACTTTCTACTAATCTACTTTCTAAATTATAATATTTTTAATCTTTGAAAAATTCTACTATTTTAGAGAATGCAGGACGTGTTATGAACACTCCTATTAATACTCCTACTATGGTAGTGAAAGCGAAACCTTTTACATTAGCGAAAGAGCTAAAAAGCAAAGGTAACATCGCGGCGATTGTTGTAGATGCAGATGTGAATATTATGAAGAAAGCTCTTTTTAATCTAATCTTTATACTTTCTTTTATTTTTTTTCTTTTACTTTCATCCAATACCACTATTTGATCATCTATTCCCGTACCAATAGCAGCAACTATTCCTGCTATTGCTGCAAGATCTATAGTCCAGTTAACTAAAGCGGCAAAACCTAATATAAGGATAACTTCTGTTAAAGAAGTTAATATCATAGGTATGACAAATATTTTCTCTCTGTAACGAATATACACTACTATAGATACCGTTATTATTGCAAGAAGTATAGCATATATGGCACGATTAAGGAAATTTTTACCTAATGTTGGTGAGATAGTGTTTAACTCTACAATTTTAAGTTTAGTAGGTAGTCTTCCCGACATTAATATTGCCTCTAATTTTAACATTTCTTTTTTAGCTTCTTCAAGTGTTGGTTGAACTCCTGAGATTTGTACGGTTGTTGCCACAGATCCTTTTAAAGATGCAGCAATACTTAAATTGCTTATTAATTTATTATCTAAATACAATTCTAGTTTTTTATCTAAATATTGTGTATTTCCTTCTATTTTAACTTTCATATCTTTTGTTATTTTAGCAAATCTTTCTGCAGCTTCTTGTGTTATCATTAGACCAAATTGAAATTGATAACCTTGAGGAGTACGTATAATTCTTTCATGATTTACATCTCTTAACAAACTCACTATATCTTTTCCTGTTATTGCCACTATCTTAAAAATATAGGTGTTATTTTTCTTTCCGTAATATATTACGTCTATACCATTCACATTTATGGTGTGGTTTATGCATACTTCTTGAGTTTCTACTCTTATACATGTGTCGTTTATAGGGGTTATAGGATAAGATTTACCATCTATTATCAATGAGTTTTTGGCTTCCCTTTCTATCAAAGCTTTGAACACACCTTCACTTTCTATGATCTCTTTTAGATCCGATTCATTGGCTTCTGCAAGGGCTAATTTAACATAATATTTATTATCTATTTGTAAAATAGAAAAATCGGCTTCTTTCAATCCAAAAGACGATATTCTTCTGCTAAGTATATCTACGATCATTTGAGCATTATCTAAAGTTGGATCTTCTAATTCAATTAAAGCCTCTATACCTCCTGCCAAATCTATTCCTTTTTTAATATTTGTTGTTAAAGTATAGGTGCCATCTTCTCCTTGGACTGGTATGGGCTTTATTGCAATTATGGCTATGAGTATTGCTATACCTGCTATTATTATGCGAGGATCTTTTAGGAGTTGAGTTATATTTTTACGCATTTTTTCTCACCACATACATTTTTATAATAGCTGCATTTTGAAGCCAAGTAAATATGACATCTGCTATTAACCCAAATATTATTACAAGGGCTATTTGCTTTAGCACAGGCGCTAATCCTAATATGTAAAGACTTAACATACCTGCTAAAGATGTAAGAGTCATTGTTAAACCCGTTTTACTAGCATTTATTAAAGCTTTGTCTATTTCTTTCGGTTTTTCTTTTAAAACTCTAGTAGTTAAGAGAATATCAGTATCAACAGAATAACCTATTAAAATAAGTAAAGCTGTTAAAGATGCAGATGTTAGAGGTATGTTAAAGAGATTCATCCCTACTAAAGCCATAATTATGTCGCTTAATCCTGCTAATACTATGGCTAAGGAAGGTACAAAAGTTCTAAATGTAATAAATACTACGATTGTTACCAATGCATATGCTATGATTATTAATTTTATTGCTATCTTCCAGAATGTTTCACTTAACATAGAACTAACCATTCTTTTAGCTACGCCTGTGACCTTTACACCCTCTTTTTTTAATATTTCTTCAATATTTATATCTTTATTGTATTCAATAGATAATATGTTGTTTTCTTTTATGACTCTGATTTTAATTCCAGGATATTTGTTTTGTAACTTAGTGACAAGATCGAATGGTAAATTACCTTCATAATATACTTGATATGAATAACCTCCTTTAAATTCAATACCTCTTTCAACTATATCTCCTGTTGTTTGATAGGTGTAATATAAATAACTGATGGCAATTATTATTATTAAACTAGATATTGCTAAATTTAATCCTGGTTTGGAAAATATTTTTTCGTAATCCATAGTTTTGTGTTTGAGTATAAATTTTAAATAATTTATTATTCTCGTTATTAACATGGTTGCAATAAGCAGAAAAGAATTGGAAGAAAGAATAAAAAAGGAAAATGTTATTTCAGGTTATGAAGATTTAGAAAAACAACTTACTTCTAATGGTATCGATGTGAGAGTGTGTGCTATAATAGAAGTGGAGAAAGCAGGAGAGATAGGTATTACTAAGGAAGAGCATAAGAAGCCTTTATTTGGTAAAATGTGGGTTTTAGAAGGCAAGGAAAAAGATTTTGATAATTTAAAAGTTAGCGAAAAGATTACGGTAAAAAAAGGAGTGAAAATTCCTTTAAAAAGATTACAACCTTATTTAGTGGTTAGTTGTGAGGAAGTGAGATGTCCGAAAGAATGGTTTTTCAAGATAGAAATAAAAAGTTCTTTATTCAGATTGGCACAGATGATGTTAGAAACAGCGTTTGGTGAAGCAGATTACAAGGGTAAGTTAACTTTTTTGTTATTTCCAACTTTGGATACTTCTTTAGCTATGGGCGCAGGTATAGCTCAAATAGCATTTTACGAGTTATCCTCTCCTGCTTCCTACGAAGAACAGCATACTTCTTCCTATCAAGGAGGCAAAATTGTATAACCCTTTATCTTTTCGTTCCTATTATTTTTACTTGTGTAGAAACATCATAATAGTACGAATAAATAATTTTTATATCCAGATCTCCAGAATATCGAGGAGTTTGAGGGGTTTCTGCTGTACAGTACACAATAAAACTTAAAGATTTAGTTGAGGGCACATATATTTTATCATCTTTAATTTCGCAATTAAAACCTTTTACTTCAAATTTTATTTGGTTGATTTTGTTGGCATAATCTTTCCTTTTTCCTTTTATTACTTCTTTACATGATTCTTGAGTAACTATTCCCGGACCATTGTTTTCAAAAGTGACCTTGAAAATTAAAGGAGTTTGTGGACCGTCCATTACTACCGGATCTTCATATTCTACAATCGTTGTAACAAAACCATTTAATTTTTTAGTTTTTTTAGTTCTCTTAACTTCTTCATTTAGCATTTCATTAAAATGTATAAAATTCACTTTAGTTGAGAGTGTTTGTTCTGTTTGAAAACATATTCGCGCATGCACATCTTTGATAAGCTCTGAATTTGCAGGGAGATTTGAAGGTGGTTCTACTACCCAGTATAAATCAATACTTTCTCCGGGAAAATTTTGATCTGGTAATACAGGGGCTAAATAATCTATAAATACTGGTGGTATTTTTGGTGCTTTTTTATAAACTTCGTTAAGTTTTAAATCAGATATTCTTTGGTAATTATTTTTATAAGCGAGATCTGTTAATTCTTCTAAATTTTCGATGTATATACTAATATCGTCTCTTAGAATAAACACATCTAAATTTTCTATACCTATATTAGGAGAGTCTCCTTTTAATATATTTTCAATATCTTCTATATGAACATCACCGGAGATAATTATGTTGTTGTCTGCTATTTGATACTCTTTTTTTAATCTGAAGTTGGCATCTATATCTAATCTCGAGGGATTTTCTAGTTCTATTTTTTTAGTACCTTGGACATCTATAATACCCCAATCGTTTCCTAAACCATATATATCCACATATATATTTTTTACAAGGAATTTTCCTTGATTTTCCAATGTTAATTTTAGATAGGCTTTATCTACATCATATATTTGAGAAGGTTGAAATTCGAAGGTTTTTACTATTACTCCTTGAGTGATAGTAGGAGTATTGGTGCATCCACTCAATATTATAAGGATTAAAACTAGAACCGGGGTTAATAATCTCTTCATAATTATGACCTTCTATTAATATATGTCTTCTTCACTCTTAACAATAACTTTGCGTGATTCTGTGATGTAGTAATCATAAAATGCAGTAACTTCTATGTCATATGATTTTTGAGGTACATCGAAATCAATATTTTTTATTTTACAGGTAATTCTTCCTTTGTTTTGTCTAAGTCTTACAATGGCTATATCTACGGTTCTAGCATTCCCTCCTATATTTAAAGTAGTAGTAACTAAATTTTCAGGTGCAGTACACATTGAAGTTATATCCTGACCATCTAATTCTATGTGTAACGCTACTCGATTAGACTCTTCAGGAGTTAATACAGGACCATTTTGACATCTGTAAGGAACTAAAGGAATACCTCCTCCTCTATTTGTTATCTCAAAGGGCAAATATAATGTCCTAATCGTGTTACCGTTGTCATCCGTTTCATAATTGATATTAATGTTGATTGTTGTAGTTCCTACTTGAGCGCTGCCTCCTACATTTATTGTTCCTCTCACGGCTCTTCCTGTGACTGTTCTATCCTTTAATGTGAAGGATATGCCTATTGGTCCTGAAGATAATTTATCATATTCTATTCCTTTCTTTTTTTCCAATCGTGCTTCGTCTCTATTAACCACCCATAGATTTGTTGCATATGTTGTTAAGTAAGGGTAGCAAATTCTCGCAAAGATCTCGTATTCTTTTGTAATTCCTTGTGGTATGTCAGCTAAATAGGTTAGACTACCAGATATTGATATTTGATCTCCTGGTATTAGATCTTTGGTAGGTATTTCTAAGCCATCTTCGTTTGTTGCATATACTATATCTCCTGAAGGTTGCCATGTTGTATCGAAGTTACTGCCATATATCCATAATCTAGAATTTTCAGGCATGTCTTTGTTCCCTGCGTTTCTTACGACTAAGTCAATGAAAACATCCTCTCCTTCGTATATTTCCCTAGGACTTATGTCAAAAACATCTATTACTAATCCTGCACTAGAAGAGGTTGATGCCCCTCCGCCAGTACATCCACTTAATAATATTGCTATGCTGACTATTATTCCAAAAAATAAGATTTTACCTTTCATAACATTTATATTATAATTTAATCCTATATATATATTTTTATGGTAATGTTTGAACTTTCTAATGGTACGCAAATCATATTAAATGTGACAAATAAAAATTTAGCCATATTCTTAGTAATGATTACGTTAATAGTACATTTGATTGTTCTTAAAAAAATTAGGGAAAGAACTATAAAGTTTGCTAATTATGAAACATTAAAAAAAGCTTTAGGTTATGAGTTATTGAGAAGTAATATTCTTCCCCTTATTTTTAGAATTTTGGCTTTAACAGGTTTTATTTTAGCATTATCCAACTTTAATATAAGTATAGTAAGACCAGTTAATGATGTGGATTTTGTTATTGCATTAGATGTTTCTCAAAGTATGCTACAATCAGATGATGGTAATTTTACTCCTAATAGGTTAGAGGTAGCTAAAATGAAAGGTATAGATATTTTGAAAGTACTTCCTGAGAACACTCTTGTAGGCTTGGTTAGTTTCTCAGGTAAAGCAAGAATAGAACATGAACTCTCCTCTAATCACGATAGTGTTGCAACTTCCCTAAGATCTTTGTCTCCTAAACCTCCTGCCGGAACAGTTATAGGTGATGCCTTGATTACTTCTGCTATTATGCTTTCTAACTCTACTAAGAAAAAACGTGCTATTATCCTTATCACTGATGGAAAACAAACAGAAGATTTAGGGGTGAGTGTTGAAGAGGCGGTGAATTATTTAAAAAATACAAATATTGTTGTTAATGCTATAGGGATAGGAAGAAGAAATCAAACTGTTATTTCTCTAGAAGGTATTAATGTAAGTGATTTACCTTCTGAAATAAAGAAAATACTTGAGGAAAATAAAAGTTATGTTTTACCTAAAGAGTTAGATGAGGAGTCTCTAATTTATATTACTAATGCTACTCACGGTCATTATTTTTATGCTTTAAACGAAACAGATCTCGCTCAAGCATACGAATATGCTATATTGAAGTATAATTCTGTTAATATTGATGCGAGAAAATATGCGTTATACGCAGGTATCATCTTTTTATTTTTAGAATGGCTGTTAGGAGTGACAAAGTATAAGACTATTCCGTAGATTAATTTTAAAACCAATAAGCGTTAAATATATATAGGGGTATGACCTAATAAATTATAATAAAATCGTGTAGGGCTAAGGAGGTAGATAGGTATGGCAAGTGCAAGTGGTAAAAGGTACTTTGTGTTGTTAGACGAGAAGGGCAACGAATTAGGTGTATTTACAGGTAGGAGTCCAAGACAAGCAGCTTTAAAAGCTGCAAATAGAGGTTATAAAAAAATAAGATTGAGGGAAAGAGGAACCAATAAGATACATATTTATGAGGGTTCCAGGGTTAAAGTAAAGGCTCCTGAAAATAGACCTGCATGGATGCCCGAGGAAGTTTATAAACCTAAAGTTAAAAAAATCGGTATAGAGAAAATAGAAAAGAAGAGAAAGAAAAAGAAATAAAGTAAATTATTTATTTCTTTCCTTTTATTTTATTTGTATGGGAAGGATTAATGCATTAATTGAATATCTTAATGAACACGATTTAGATTATTTCGTTACTTATATGGATCAAATTCCTGCTAGATATTTCTTTTCAAGATATATTAAAAGTGATGTTCATTCTTTAGCTTTAAAAAAAGACGGGGAAATAATTTTCAATCCTTCACGTGACTTATTTAAAAGTAAAAAAGTTGGTTTTTATTTGAATGATATGTCCTATAAGAGAGTTTCTTTTTTAAAGAAAAAATATGCTTTAGCTGATGTTAGCACTTTTGTAGATAAGTTAAGAATGATTAAAACCTATGAAGAGATAGAAAAAATTAGAAAAGCTTGTAGAATTACCATGAATGTTCTCGAAGAAATTTCATCATTATTCGAAAGAAGAGTGAGCGAGAAGTTTTTAGCTATTGAGATTAAAAAGATTATTATTTCTCAATATGCTGATATAGCTTTTGAGCCAATCGTCGCATTTAACCATCATACTTCTTATGTGCATCACATTCCTTCTGAATATTCCCCCTCTAGAAAAAAAATCATTCTTATAGATTTAGGTGCGAAATTTAAATATTATAATTCTGACGTAACCCAAACTTTTATATTTTCTTCGGTTTATGAAAAAGTTTTTGAAGATGTGAGTAATACTTTAACTTTATTAGCAAATGAAATTAAGGCTGGAACTTCACTAGATTTTATTAATAAGATGGCAAGTGACTTATTAAGTCATTATAATAAATATTCTTTTAAGCATTATCATCTTTTAGGACATGGTGTGGGTTTAGAGGTTCATGAACTGCCTAATTTTTCTAAAAATATTAAGTTAGAAAAAAATATGGTGATTACTTTAGAACCTGCAGTTTATTTTAAGAATAATTACGGAATACGATTGGAAAAAACATATGTAATAAAAAAGAAGAAAGCAAAAAGTTTATGCTAATTTTATGGTTTCACATATTGTGCTATTATGCTTCCACTTGCAATAGCGTTAGATAAACCGCTTTCTGAGCCATATGTTATTTTAATGCCTATTTTCTTACATGCGCCTTCGTTAGCTACCGGCGCAGTTAATGTTTGGCAGAAATCGCCTCCTACTCCTGCTGCTTTCCTTTCTCCTGGATATAATTCCACAGTAGTTGCAGGAGTACAAGATGATACTTCGTTACCTTTGTCATCAGTTATAACTATTTTTTTTACGGTAGCGTTTTCTTGTAATCTATTTTCTACCATGAAGACAATGCTACCATTAGTGTATACTTGATATTGGTTTGGCACTACTACAACTCCCTGATCTTTAAATCCATCTACTTTTTTAATACATTCTTTGTTGGAGAACACATACATGTATAAAAGTGCTCCAACTATAGCAATGGCAAGTAATGCCCATCCGTATGTCATCAAATATTCTGTTGCACTTTGTCCCTTTCTTTTCATATTTAACACCTCTTGAGTATATTGTAGTTAAATTATTATACTTTCTTACTTATTTATATATTTTACGTCCTATTAATACGAATTGTGCTAACATGGCCTCTATTTGAACATCTTCGCTTGCTCCTTCTGCTATTCTAAATTCGTATTCACCTAATTTGTCTATTAGCTCAACCTTATATTCGTCAGGGAGATCTAAATCGGTAATGGCTCTATAAAATGATTTTACTACATCTTGTCCTGATAAACCTCTTAATGCTACTAACTTTATGAGTTTTTCTCGGGCATCTCTAAACTTCCCTTTTAACGCATACTGTAATATCTCATTAACCTCTTGTGGCTTGAGACTTGCAGCCATTTCGTATATCTTAGTTTCATCTATTTCTTTGTAGAGTATTGCAGTGGATTGTAAGAGATTAATGGCCTTTCTTAAATCACCTTCTGATAGCATTATCAAGGCATCATACGCTTTCTCATCTACTTTTACACCTTCTTTATCTGCTATTTTTTTTAATAAACTTTTTACTGCATCATCAGGTAATGGTTTAAAACGGAAAACCGCACATCTTGATTGAATAGGTGGAATTATTTTGGAAGAATAATTACATGAGAGTATGAATCTTGTTACTGATGCATATTTCTCCATGGTTCTTCTTAAAGCTTGTTGTGCTTCTTGTGTTAATGCATCTGCTTCATCTAAAAATATGATCTTAAAATCAGCATCAATGGGTTTTGTTCTCGCGAAATCTTTTATTTTCCCTCTTACCACATCTATACCTCTTTCATCAGAAGCGTTTAATTCTAAAAAATTATGTTTCCAATTATTTCCGTATAAGTCTCGTGCTAATGCTAGTGCACATGTAGTTTTTCCTGTTCCTGCTGGTCCTGCGAATAATAAATTAGGAATATTTTTTTGCTCTACAAAAGCTTTTAATCTTTCGACTACATGTTCTTGATCTACTACATCATCTAAACTTTTAGGTCTATATTTCTCAGTCCATATTTCGTTTACATTAACCATTATTTCACCAATGTCTTAACGGATTGTAATTGCTGTTTTTTGGAAGATTTGGCATTTCTTCTTTATTATGTTCGTATGAAGTAAGTTTTTTCTTGATTTCTTGAAGATAATTCTCTATTCTTCCACGAAATTCTTCTATTATACTTTCTACGTGTGCAGGGTTGTGTTTATTTCCTATTCTTAGATATGATTCTTCGGGACTTATTGATGTCATTATTATGTTTCCTTTCTTTTCTTTTATTTCTATTTTACTTTGGTTACCTTGGGGATAGGTAACTACTAACTGGATATAATGTTCTTTCTCACTCATATGCTTCACCCTTGATCTATTATTATATTTTATTTTTACCTTTTTGCCTTATACCGTGGAATCTTGCGCATGAAGGACATACATAAATTTTTCTTCTGAAACCTCCTGTAAAGGTATTTTTTTCTAGTAATCTTTTTAAAGAAGGATCTGTTATGTTGAATCCCTTGTAAACTACAAATGCTTTAAATCTTGGAACTTTCCTACCGCAATACCCGCAAGTAACCATAGTAGATTTACCACGTTGTTTCGCTTGTTTCCAACTTCTGTCATATGC
>JALWJP010000160.1 GCA_026997215.1 Nanobdellati archaeon | reverse complement strand
ATTCAAGGATATCTCAAAACATTGAACATAAAGACAAATATCAGTACAATTACTTCTTATTTATACGAAATAGAAGACACATTTTCAATATTTTTATTATCTCCTTATCATTCAAAGATACACTTAAGAGAGGGTTGGCCAAAAAAAATTTATGTGGTTGATACAGGATTATGCCAGTTGTTTGAGATTAGCGAAAACATAGGTAAAAAAATGGAAAACGCAGTTTTCTTAGAACTCAAGAGAAGAGAAAACACACATCCTTTACAGGAAATCTATTACTACAAAACCAAGGAAGGTTACGAAGTAGATTTTCTCATAAAAGAAGGTATGCAAATAAAAGAACTCATACAAGTAACTTATGCTAATAACTATGAAGATATTCCTGAAAGAGAAATACGCGCTTTATTACATGCTAAGGAAGATCTTAACCTCTCGAATGATGTGCCTTTAACAGTTATAACCTGGGATTACGAGGATGAAAAAGAGGTTGAGTGGTGGAGAAAACGTGGCAAAATAAGGTTTGTGCCTTTATGGAAGTGGTTGATTAATAAGTAGTTGCATAAACATTAAGACATTTACTCCGACTAATATGATTTTCCATTTATGAGTTAATTTTATATATTTATTAACCCATATATAAGTTATGAAAAAAGACGAAATATTTGAAATACTTTCAGATATGAATTTCTGGTTTAAGGACATGAATACAGGAATAAGAAGAGAACATTATATTTCATTGATAAAGAAGAAGGTAAAAGCAAAGGAGATTCTAGTTCTTTCCGGGGTAAGGAGAGGAGGAAAATCTACGATATTGAAGCAGTTTGCAAAAAGTTTAGATGTAGAAAAGGAAAGAATATTAATTGTAGATTTCGAGGATTATAGATGGAGAAGCAGGAAATTAGAGTTATTAGAAAAGATATGGAATACCTATTTTGAGTATATGAATCCTAAGGGTAAACCATATATTTTTTTAGATGAGGTTCATTCTATAGAAGGATGGGAGAAATTTGTTAGAACTATAAGTGAAAGAGGTAAAGCTTATGTTATAGTTACAGGTTCTTCATCAAAATTGTTGAGTAAGGAATATGCCTCTCTTCTTTCTGGAAGATATGTGGAAATAAGGGTTTATCCCTTATCATTCGAGGAATTTCTTTTATTTGAAAATATTTCTTTCTCTTCAAAACAAGAGATTTTAGCAAATAAGAGGAATATACTTAGCAAACTTCATGAATACATTAAAATAGGCGGGTTTCCTAAGTATGTGTTAACCAGGGATATAGATCTTCTGAAAGCATACTTTGAAACAATAATTGTAAAAGATGTTGCTGAAAGGTATGAAATAAAAAGAATAGATAAGTTAAGAAAACTTGCATCTTTTTACCTTTCAAATGTTGGTAAAAAAATAACATTTAATTCTGTATCTAAGTTTCTTGAGATGCCATTGCATACCGTGGAAAGATACTCTTATTATCTTCAAGACGCATTTGCTTGCTTTTTCTTACCCTCTTTTTCATATTCTCTTAAAACACAAGAAAGATTACCCAAGAAGGTTTATTCTATAGATACGGGGCTTTCTAATGTTGTTGGTTTTAGATTTTCAGAAGACTTTGGAAGGCTTATGGAAAATATTGTGTTTAATGAATTAACCAAAAAGAATGACGAAGTATATTACTACCATAATCCGGAGATAGACTTTGTAGTTAAAGAGGGTAAAGAGATAAAGGAACTTATACAGGTAAGCTATGCCTCAGGCATGGATGAAATAAAGAAGAGAGAGGTTGATAATTTGGTGAAAGCATCGGATTTGCTGAGATGTAAAAACCTTCTCATAATTACATGGGATTATGAGGATGAGCAAGAAATTAAAGGTAAGAGGATAAGGTTTGTTCCTTTATGGAAATGGTTGTTAAAAATAGAATAAATATTGTGAGTAGTAGAATAATATTAAATTTTGTCACAAATGACATAAATTATTTAAAAATTATGTCACAAAAATAATAAATATGAAAAAAGAAGAACTTATCTCTTTGTTATCGGAATGGAATTTCTGGGGGAGAGGATTAGAAACAGGTAAAGAAAGGACGTATACTCAGGAGATAGTAGAGATGTTAGAAGGTAAAGTAAATAAAATAGTTAGTGTTTTTGGGGTAAGAAGAGCAGGAAAAAGTTACATACTGAGGCAAGTTGCCAAAAGATTATCTGAAAAATATAGAAAGAAAAATGTTCTTTATGTAAATTTTGAAGAAATAGGACTCGGTGAGAGAAATGTTGATCTTTTAAATAATATTTATTTCGCATACACTGAACTAATACGGCCAGAAATAAAACCTTTTTTGCTTCTAGATGAGATTCAAGAAATAGAAGGATGGGAGAAATGGGTTAGAAGTTTTCATGAGAAAGATGCTGCAAAATTTGTTGTTTCTGGTTCATCTGCTAAATTAATGAGTGAGGAACTTGCTACATTACTTGCAGGGAGAGATATTGCAATAGAAGTTTTTCCCTTAGATTTTAAAGAATATCTGGACTTTAAAGAAATAGAGTGGAAAAGAGAAAAGAAGATAATAAAT
>JALWJP010000159.1 GCA_026997215.1 Nanobdellati archaeon | reverse complement strand
GATGTTAAATTAAAGAATGGAAAAAAGATATTTAAGGTTTTAACAAAAGAAGAATCTTTGCAGTACTTAAAAAATTTGAAAGAAGAAATTGAAAGAGAAACAGGATATGATATTACTATTGGTTCTCTTTTAATAGGAATTGCTAGAATGAAAGTCTATTCCTATCTTACTTTCAGAATATTAGGAGGTATAAAGAACTGGGTATTTGGAGAAGAACAGACTCAAATAGGAGCTGTTGGAGAAAACTATGGCTATAATGAAGAGCAGTATAGTAAAGCTAGTAAATTTTTGATAGGTAGTACAAGATATTTAATTAGTAAGTATATGACTGTTAAGGCAGTTGGGTTAGATAAAGTATTAGTTTCTACTAATAAGAAGAAAAAATTTAAAACATTAGAATTATTTATAAGCAGATATAATTTATTGCAGAATGCAGCAGACGAATTAGCAGTAGCTGGAAGATTTAGTGATAAAGAATTATCATCTATATTAGGAAAAGTTAGGGATTTTGCTTTTGACTTTGATTTAAATATACCTGAATTCAAGAATCAAATGAAAGTATTATTAGCTGTAATGCAAAATTACACAATTTATAATACTGTTACTGGTAAGATGGATCCTTTATTTGATGGAAAAGATTTTGTTTGGAAACCAGGTACATTAGAACTGAAAGATGAGTATAGAACCCCAGAAAATATTAGAAAATGGGAAGATCCAAGTAAATCAAAAGAGACAGATTATGAGCCTTTAGCAATGTTACTCAGTTATAAAAAAGCAAAATTTAGGACACAGGGTAATTATTCTAATACAGATAAAGTTCCTGCACTATCTTATACATTTGGAAAGTTAGCCACAGTATTTAAGAGATATTTACCTGAAAATACTAAAGCAGCATTAGGCACAGAGAAAGTAGATATTATAAATGGAAAATTTAATGTAAAGGGTAGAAAAGTGGCATTAGCAGATCATTTACCTACATTGGGATTTTATTATGGAAGTGGTATTATAGCAGAATTAGCAGCTGCTTTAGCAGTTGGAGGATTAGCTTCTGCTATGTCTCCATTAGCTGCTTATGGTATTACTGCACTATACTTATCAAAAATAATAAGACTTGGACCAAAAGAAATAGGAAATGCTGTTGCTATTAGTGGTCTTGCGATAGCTTCAAGATTAGCAAATAGAAAAAAAGAAGAGGCAAAAAGTGAGTGGATTTTGGCTTGGCATTTTTTTCAAGAATCTGTAGCAAGATATTTTAACATAACCTCAAGAACCCTTACAAGAGAACATATAATTTTAGGTCAAAAGTTCATAGAAAGACTTCAAGAGAAAGATATAGAAAAACTTGATATATCTGCTCAGGAAAGAAAATTAATATCGCAGAATGCTTTGGATATGGGATGGAAAGCTTTTTGGACTATTAACACTACTATCGCTGCTCTACTAATAAAAGGTTTAATTGCTTTATCTGCTGACTGCCCAGAAACTGTTGAAGAATCAGAGTGTGAAAAAAGAAAGATTAGGAAGCTAAAAAAATATGATGGCATTATTAATAAAATGCTTAATGTAAAAAATCAATTAAGAGGGGAATTAGCTCAATTTGATAGTCCTTCAGGTTTTTATGATAATCTTACATTAGAGAGTAATCTATCTATAAGAACTATTGCGAGAGATGGAGCATTCTGGGGAAATAATGTTTATAGTATTGTTAGCAAAGCTTTACATGGAGATGTTAATAAACAAATGTTTTATGATTTAGTGGATCATACTCCAATTCTTCCAGCTCCTTCAGTGCCAATGAAACTACTTTTTAAGGACACTGAGAACGGCTCAGGGGCCTTTTCAGATAAATATGTATACGGAGGTCAATCCTTAGTAGAAAAAGCTCTTACAAAGGGTATATGGCAGCCTAAAGAGACACAGTATAAAACAATACTAAGCTTAGAAAGAAATAAACTAAGTGAGTGGATGTCAGACAATTTTAAAGATGAGGCATTAAAAATTCTTGAAAATTATGAGGAATTGCCAGATAATGTATCTTATGACAGTTTTGAACGTATAGTAAAAGATCATTATTTCAAAAAAAGAGGTAAAGTTGTCAGATACAGAAAGAATAAAAAAATTATTACTAAAAAAGGTAAACCTTCTTATGAGTATACTTATAGAAGAAAAGATGCAAAAAGAATTGATGATATAACTAATATGCTGGAAAATTTAGACTATCAAACAAAAACTAGAATATTAAAAGAATTTATATCTTATAAAAAGTATGCAGCTAAAAAGAAAAATAAAGAAGCTCAGAAGCATAAAAAAAGAATATTTAATTTGTTAGAAAATAAAAATAATCCAACTAAATAAAAAATGGGGGCTTAATTGCCCCCATAAATTTTAGCATATGCCCCATCTAGTGTTTTAGCAATTTTAGATGCTACCCAGCCTATTAAATATGCTTTTGGTTCATTATGTGGCACATTATTTTCTTTAACTTCAAAAAATCCTATGTTATCCATTACTACATCTACTACATGTAATGCTTCATGTGCTACTAGATCTATTGTAATACCCTTCTTAGAATAATAAGGATTTAATATTACTATAATATGCCCAATATTAGCAAACCAA
>JALWJP010000158.1 GCA_026997215.1 Nanobdellati archaeon | reverse complement strand
GCTATGTCCAATACTCTAACTCTATCATGCTTTTTAAGATAATCAAAGATTCTTTTTCCTACCGGTGATAACATTAATTCCATATGCATAAAATAAATCTTATAAGTTTTAAAAATCTTCTTTTTTCCTTTTTTTAATTTTAGGCATAACATCATCGCTATTGCACATTGCATAATAAAAGATACCTTGATTATTAAGTTTCTTTCCAACATCCGTTTCTTTTCGATCGTATAAAGCAATTACTGCCTTAACATTCAAACCTAAGGATATAAGTTTTTGAACTTCATTTATTACAGAAGTACCAGTGGTAACGACATCCTCAATAACAATTAATTCAAAAGAAATAAAATCTCCTAAAGATTCTAAAGGCAGTATACTTTCATTTATTCTACTTTTTATAGAAGAATCATAAAAAACAGATGGAATTATTATTTCTTTAATATCTCTCTGCTGCTTTTTTAATATCTTTAACGGTTTTCTTAAATCTAAAAAAGAAGTAAGGTTATAAGGCAAAATCAAAACATTTCCCTTAGGTTTTCCTATAAAATACTTATCCTCGGGTAAACCGTGCTCTTTGGGTTTTTCTCTTAATTGAGGAAGATAATAATTTTTTTTAGAATATTCATAAAACTTTACTCCTAACAAAAAAGCCACTTCTCTGTATATACTTTTAGGATCTCCAAAAATACTATCAGCTTTTTGACTTTCTTCTAATAAAAGTTCTTTTAGATAATTCACAACCACGGTTAAGGTATGTAAATTAATTAAATTCACTTCCTTTTCTTTAATTTTAAGATAATACAAACTCCCTGGGGAGAAAGATGAGTCTTTTTTTGATACCACAGGTTTATTCCATAAATAAGTAAGTTGAGCAAAAAAACCTGTTTTTACCGCTCCTTCTGGCACACCGTAAAAAACAGTATAATTGCCAGGATTGTAAGAAGGTAAGATAATGTGTTTTTCCTTACAAAAAGTCACTATGTATTCTCCTAATCTCACTGCGGATAATAAAGTTTCAGTTGTTTTTCTTAGATTTGCGTAAAAGTTAGATATTTTACCGGATTTAAGAATTACTCCTTCTGGATAAAACTCAAAACATCTTAAATTCATCAGATATTTTAAATACTCTCTCTTTTTAGACCACGACATATCATTCATATAAATAAAATATCTTCAATATTTTAAAATCCTCCTAATACATCAAAAGGATTAAATTCCTCTCCTTTTTTCTCCTCTTTTTTAATCTCTTCTTGATTATTACTTACAAGGTTCAACTCAGATTGCTCTCTCTCTTTCAATAAGGAACCAAACACACCAGAAGGCATATTGTTATCAGAGTTTTCCTTATTCTCAGATATAGAAGAAGTTTCATTAGTAGGTACAACAGGTAAAGAAGATATAACATCAGAGCTAGAAGGCATGGAATCAACAACATTATCTTTTTTAATTAAAGAGTCAGAAGAAGGGTGTTGCTCCTCTTCGGTAAACACACCATAATTCCTCTCTTCACCTTTAGCGAACCTTTCCTTAACAGCTTTAACAATGTAATGATTTTCCCACATTCTTTTTGCATCCTCTTTATTTTTTTGATTTTTAGTTTCAAAAGAACCCTTACTTAATAAAGAAGGCTTAACCTCTTCTTTTTTCTCTTCGCCTAACCTTAACTTTATAAATTGCTTGGGCTCTTCATCTTCCTCTAGAGAAGGATGAGGAGGAATTATCTTAACCTCTTTTTCCTTTTCTTTAGGAAATGCCAGGTTTCTTCTACCTTTCTTATATTCCACAATTCCTAAAGCAGTAAATATTAATGAAGTTAAAGCAAAAACCTCCCACATCTTATTCACTCCACAACACTATATCTCTATTTAAAAAAGCTTTAATTTTCTCTAGAATGCTCAATTTTTCGGGTGTTTTAGATTCGGCTAATGCATTTGCTATCTTACTTATAAGCATCTGTTGTTCTGTTCCTTTTGCAATATTAACAAAAGGAATACCTAAAGCTATGCTTTCTTTAAATTTTCTATGATATCTTATCCTTCCCAAAACCTTGCATCCCAATCTTTCCTCTATCTCTTCATCAGTTAATTCATAATGAACATTTTTAGCTTGATTAACTACCACTCCAGCAATAGGTTTATCTAAATCCTCAGCAAACCTCTTCAATAACAAAGCGTTACGCAAAGAGGGTTCGTCAGGAGTAGTTACAAGAACTACTTCATCCGCAACTTTCAAAGCAGTTTCTACTTCTTTATTAACGCCTGGTGCAACATCCAACAAAATCACATCGGCCATACCTAAAAGTGGTTTTAAAGCCTTCTTAAAACCGCCCATGTTATGCTCTATTTCATCTACATTAGCAGGTACTACATAAAAACCTGCCCTATGCTTATATAATGCATGTGTAATATAAGCTTCGTTTCTTATAACATCATTAAGTGTTACAATAGAAGCAGCAGGAATTCCAAGATGTAAAGCTAGATTTGGAGCGGTTAAATTAGTGTCAATAATTATTACTCTTTTACCTTGATTTACCAATGCAGAAGCTAGATTGGTTGTTAAAGTGGTTTTACCTACACCTCCTTTACCTGAAGCAATAGCGATAACTTTGGTCATTCTATCACCTTATTATATTATGT
>JALWJP010000157.1 GCA_026997215.1 Nanobdellati archaeon | reverse complement strand
TTTCAATTCCTCTCTAAGAGCATCTAAAATTGATGATAGTTCAACACGAGAAAAACAAAAATCTACAATAAGTGGCTCTTCAAATTTATCAAAAAAGAGATTAAATACAAAATTAAATGCTTCAATTTCAGTTGAAGCATGAATATGATATAAATATTTATATGTATATTTGGGGATAGGTTTATCCAAATCTAACTCTTCTAAACTTTCTTCGTAAAAAATTAAAGCAGCTTTAGAACATTGTGACAATAAAGATGAAGCTAATTCTGGATTTACTTTAGGAAGGAAATTATTAAAAAGTAAAATATTTTGCAACATTCTTTCAGCTAAAGCAAGACGATCATATTCTTTCCCCTCTGGGATGTCTATATACACTAAGAGAAAAATTTTAAGTCTATCTAATGGATCTTCATTCGGATAAAATGCATACCTCAAAGTAATAGCTACCTTTTCGGGTGGATAAAAAGAAGTTAAAAGACGAGTAAATTCATAAACGCTAGATTCAACGATTTCTTTAGCTATAGAAATATTTCCGTAGTAATCTATGTACTTATTCAAAGTAAGATCCGGAAGATAAGGTATGTGATAAGCAATAGTACAAGGCATACTCTACCTCTTCGAATCCCTCAAATTAAATTAAACTCCAGTATAACGCCTGATCTCTTCTTCTGTTAATCCACTCGGATTTACCAACGATTTGTGATTTCTATTTATCAGAGACCTTTTCGAACCGGAATAGCTGACAGTTTTGGTTCTACCATCACTCATCAAAGCCTTAGTAATATTAGAATTGATATACCCCTTTGTTTTTAAATTTTCAATAGCCGTTCTTATAGTTTTAGTCACACGTACATTACCCAATTGTTTAGTCAAATTCTCAGCTTTTTTCAAAAGAGATTCTGCCTGTTTAGGATCTTTTTTACAAATATTAGAAGCCTCGTCTAGTATAGACTGTACATTTCTTTGATAAACATATGTTGCAACTTCTGGATCTACGCGATGAGATAGATGTTCGTCTTTTGTAAAATTAATATATAAGGCTAGCTCTTCTTTATAAGGGAATTTACCTATCAAATTATACTCTAACTCCACTGACATGCATAAATAATGCCCTTCAGAACGAGGAGGCACTGTTAATTGGAAAAGGAAAACAGACTCTTGTGTAAAAAGCAAATTACCCAAAAAGTATTTGTCGTTAAATTTTTTAACTTTATAAAAAGAGGGATATATTCGAACAACTTCACTCAAATATATATCACTAGGTTTATAGATCTTTATGAATACATCTCTTATAGATTCTCTCTTAGCATTAATTATTTCTCTAAAAAAGATCTCCTTAAATTCTGATATTCTAGTAAGATGATAATAAACACCTGTGCATTGATCTGTAATCTCACTTAATAATTCTTCATTATAATCACTACCTACCCCTATAGCAATAATAGGAAATCTATATCTTAGTAAGTTACTTATTATTTCCTTCTTGATTATATCTTCATCAAAAGTTTGACCATCAGTAAAAACAAAAATTTTTTTAAGATAATTTTTATCAAGTTCGCTCAAAATATCTATAGACTGTCTCAGCCCTTTAGCCATATAAGTTGAGCCAGAATAGTCTTTCAAATTGTTTATTTCGTTCAAAAATTTTTGAACATTTTTAATATTATCATTCCAAAGTAAACTAGCATTGGTATCGAATTTTATTAAGTTAAATATATCTCTATCTGAAATCACTTTCAATTCTGGAAGACTAGCGAGCACATCAATTACTTTTTGAATCTTGATAGTTCCATCTCCAGAATCCTGTTGCATAGATCCACTAGTGTCAACAACTAAAGATAGAGCTAAATCTGTTAACTGAGCCTCTTCTGGATCAGGAACAATCTTAAGCATTACATATAAAGTTTTATCTCCTCTACTTGCAAATAAGTATGGTTTATGAGGTTTCAAAACAGCTTCCATAATACCTCCTTTTATTCGGCATCTTCTATATCTATGCTTCTTATACTATTTACATAGATATCTTCGTGAGAAATATCACTTAAAGCTTTTGACCTACTACTTACTATAAAATCAGTCTCTTGATTATAATTATTCTTAAAGAACTTAACGATTTCTTTAATAATACTATTCATCATATTATTTAAATCAAACTCCTTGTCCACATAAAAGGAACCATATCTTTCCATAAAACGTAACAAATAATACTCTTTGTTTGGGTCCTTACTAAATGGATTTAATAAAATTCTTAAGCAAGGTATATAATATTGTCCACTAGGCTTAAGTTCTAACGCAAAAAGAAAGCAAAATAAACCCCACTTGTCGGGAATGGGCTCAATAATTAACCAGGTTGCAATTTTATTCATATAAATAATATCTTTTAAATAACACTGAAATCCCACATTACCAAGCAATTCACAAACTCTTTCTAGAATAGAATCGATCGAAGAATGGATAAATTCAAGCTTAAGTTTAGATAAACTTTCTTCTTTATGATCAATCTCAAGCCATATTTTATATGGATACAAGATATGATTTAAATTCTCAAAAAGATTAGCACCTAAAAGACCAAATTTTTCTAAAAAATTAGTATCTAAAAGGCCAAATTTTTCCAAGTATTCCTTCTTGTAAACCAGAATTTTTCCTTCCCATTTACCTTCTGGCAATTT
>JALWJP010000156.1:7356-11262 GCA_026997215.1 Nanobdellati archaeon | reverse complement strand
CCATAGAAAGCTTATCTAATCCAGATAAGTATTGCTCCTTGTATCTCAACAACTCCTATATCTCTCCTTTAGGCATAAAATATTATGCTTTCTCTCCAGATAACTGCTCATTCCCATGCTTAGAAGGGGAGAAATATAGAGTTATAGTTGCGACGGAATGCGGAACTTATAAGTTTGTTAGGGATTGTTCTAGTTCTTAATATTACTTTTGAGAAGGAAGGGGTTCCCGAAGGGGCGAAGCCCCTTGCTCTGAGCGTTAGCGAAGATAGTCACCTCATGCCGAAGGCATGACGGTGGCTCCCATAAGGAAGGGGTTCCCGAAGGGGCGAAGCCCCTTGCTCTGAGCGTTAGCGAAGATAGTCACCTCATGCCGAAGGCATGACGGTGGCTCCCATAAGGAAGGGGTTCCCGAAGGGGCGAAGCCCCTTGGTATGCAGGGGGTGGGATTTGAACCCACGAACCCACTAAGGGACTGGCTCCTAAGGCCAGCGCCGTTGGCCAGGCTTGGCGACCCCTGCCTCTAAGAACATAAGATTGATTAATTTTTTAAAATTCTTTTGTGATCTTGAAAGAATTAGTTATAAATATGATAAAGTGTTGGCGGCGTCGCCCTGTTCCCACCCCCTATGAGGCAGTACTTAGGGCATCGCTGACGGGCTTAACTTCCGGGTTCGAAATGGGACCGGGTGTTTCCCCGTCGCTATGACCGCCAACATTTATTTTATGTAAGGGATAGATTTAAAAAATTTTTTTACTTTTAAAACAACTTAATAATTTAACTGATCCTTTACAAATCCAACTATTTTTTTAGCATAACTCAAAAGTTTCATGGCTAACTCTTCGGTGTAATTCTCATCAGGATCCCATATACCTTTAGATGTTTCTAAAGGATATCGCGACTTTAACCAGTGCTTCTCTAACTCAACTAACATATCATAAATCTCTTCCATCTCAGGATTATTAACAACAAATTCATCATAAAAATATCCAGATATTTTATGCTCTTTGATTTCCAATCCGACAGAAAGTAACATAGCTTTTATCGCTTTCTCGGCTGCTTGATGCGCGTGGTATACGGCATCAGCATATAGCTGCGCATTCATTAATATCTCTGCTGCTTTCAAATCTCTCTCAGCTCTTTTTAACCACTTCTTAATTTTTTCATCCATCTTGAGCTCACCTTTTTTAAAAAAGAAGTATAATAGGAAGATTGTAAAACTCTTGCTTCATCAACTATCTTTGTAATAGCAGTATTACCATTAACTATTTCAAGAAATACTTTTTTCGGATGCATAATCCATAAATCTACATCAAGGCCGTATTTTTTTCTAATATCTTTCTCTGCTTTCATAATTTGTTGTTTATCATATGTATTAAAGGACAGAATTAATAGATCCACATCACTACCTTTTTTTTCCTCTCTTCGCGCATAAGAACCAAACAACAAAATACCCTCTGCTTTGAATCTTCGCTTTAATTCATTAAGAAGTTTTTTTGGAACCACTGTTAGAGGATTAGAAACCATATTTTAATTTATATTTGTGATTATTTAAAAGTTTAATTTTCCTATCTTGAAAAACATCATTACATCATTAATTATTTAAAACTTATGTTAAAATCATAATAAAGAGGTGATTATGATGTCTAGGATTGAAGAAATGGTTAATAAGATTAAACAATTAGCACAGCA
The DNA here is from genome assembly GCA_026997215.1 of Nanobdellati archaeon. Classification (GTDB taxonomy): domain Archaea; phylum EX4484-52; class EX4484-52; order EX4484-52; family JAADEF01; genus JAADEF01. Next base: position 9,572 of record JALWJP010000156.1, on the reverse strand, counting down.
AAAGAGTAAGATAAGAAATATGGGTATTGTTGCTCACATAGACCATGGAAAAACAACTTTATCTGATAATTTGTTAGCTGGTGCAGGAATGATTTCTGAAACCTTGGCCGGATCCCAACTTTTCATGGACTTTGATGCTCAAGAACAAGAAAGAGGTATTACTATTTATGCTGCTAACGTATCAATGGTTCACAATTATGAAGGAGAAGATTATCTTATTAATATGATTGATACTCCTGGACACGTAGATTTTGGTGGTGATGTAACTCGAGCGATGAGAGCAGTTGATGGAGTTATCGTTGTTGTTGATGCAGTTGAAGGAGTAATGCCTCAAACAGAAGTAGTGTTAAAGCAGGCTTTAAAAGAGAAGGTTAAACCTGTACTTTTTATCAATAAAATGGATAGATTAATAAAAGAACTTAAATTAACTCCTGAGCAAATGCAAGAAAGACTTATAAAAATAATTACTTCTGTTAACAATCTAATTGAAAGATATGCTCCTGAAGAATTTAAAAAGGAATGGCAAGTTGATGTAAAGAGCGGTAAGGTTGCTTTTGGTTCTGCTTATAGAAAATGGGCTTTATCTCTTCCATATATGCAGAAAACAGGTATAACTTTTAAAGATATTATAGAATACACTAATGCCGGTAAAGAGGAAGAATTATCTCAAAAAGCTAAAGTTCATGAAGTAGTGCTGGACATGGTTGTAAAACATTTACCTTCACCTGATGTCGCTCAAAAATATAGAATCGAAAGAATATGGACCGGAGATATTAATAGTGAGGAAGCTAAATATATGATAAATACTGATGATAAAGGTCCTTTAATTGCGGTTATTACAAACATCACCTTCGATCCTCATGCAGGTAGCATTGTAACTGCAAGAATATTCTCTGGAACTTTAAGGGAGGGTCAGGAGGTTTATGATGTTAATAATGGTAAAAAGGGAAGGGTTCAACAAGTTGGAGTATTTATGGGACCAAAAAGAATAGCGATGGATGCTGTCCCTGCAGGTAATATCGTGGCTATAACTGGTTTAAGTGAAGTATCTTCAGGAGACACTATATGCGACCCTAACATTCGTGTTGCTCCTTTTGAAGAAATAAAGCACGTTTTTGAGCCGGTTGTAACAAAATCTATAGAGGTCAAAAATGTAAAAGAGTTGCCAAAGATAATAGAGATATTGAAACAAAGAGCGAGAGAGGATCCTACTATTAAAGTAAAAGTATCTGAAGATACTGGTGAGATATTAGTTTCAGGCTTAGGAGAATTGCATATTGAAGCGAAGATTGAGCGATTTCTTAAAGATAAAGGTTATGATATAGTAGTGTCACCACCTATTGTTATATATAAAGAGAGTGTGCTTAAAGAATCTAGAGTATTTGAAGGTAAATCTCCTAATAAACACAACAAATTCTATATAAAAGTAATGCCTTTAGAAAAAGAAGTTCAAGAATTGTTAAGGTCAGGAGAAGTACCTCAGGGTAAGATTAGAGAGCAAGATAAGCAATGGGTTGCTCAGAAGTTAATGGATGCTGGAATGGAACAGGAAGAAGCTAAAAGGGTCATCTATACAAGAGCAGATAACGTTTTAGTTAATATGACAAGAGGTATTGTTCAATTAAACGAAGTAATAGAACTTATAATGGAGGCTATGAGACAAGTTATAGATGAAGGACCTTTGGCTCATGAGCCTGTGATGGGCGTTAAAGTTATGCTAATGGATGCTAAATTGCATGAAGATGCAATTCACCGTGGTCCTGCACAGGTTTATCCTGCTGTAAGATTAGCCATTCGTAATGGTATGATTGATGGAGAAGCTAGACTTTTCGAGCCAAAGCAAATTGTTAGGATTGACACTCCTGGAGAATATATGGGTGATGTAATCAAAGAAGTGCAAAATAGGAGAGGTCAAGTAATGGAGATAAACGAAGAAGAAGGTACTACCATAGTTATTGCTAAAATCCCTGTGGCAGAGATGCAAGGTTTTGAAGGAGCATTGAAGTCAGCAACAGCAGGTAAAGGGTTCCAATCTCTAATAGATGTGGTTTATGAGAAATTACCTGAAGAGTTACAGGAAAAAACTATTATGCAAATAAGACAAAGGAAAGGTATGCCTTTAGAGATGCCAAAGATAGAGGAAGAGTGATTTTAACAAACCTATATATTTTTATTCTTCATATATTTTTTATATGGTAAGAACTAAATCTATGAAG
>JALWJP010000156.1:0-7346 GCA_026997215.1 Nanobdellati archaeon | reverse complement strand
TCTATGAAGTCTATAAAGAAAAAATCTATCAAGAAGAAAGGCTCTAAGAAAGGAAATGAGAAAGTAGAGATTCTAGATAGATATGAGTTAGAGGCCGATGATGTTAAAGCAAAGGTGGAAATTAAAAGATATGAAAAAGAATATGTGCCTTTATATTTTCTAACACGAAAAGAAATAAGCGTGGCTATGAAAGCTATATTGGAAACTATTAAAGAAGAACTTATTCACGAAATAGATTTAAGCGTTCGTGAATTTATAGATCCTGCTGCTTATACTAAAGTAAAAGAAAAGTTCAGAACTAAAATTTTAACTTTAATGGAAAAGTATTTACCTTATACAGATGAAAAAGAAAAACTTTATTTAAGCGGTATTTTATTACACGAGATGTTAGGATTAGAGGATATAGAACTTTTGCTTAATGATGCTAATTTAGAAGAGATAGTGGTTAACGGTCATAAAGAGCCCGTATGGGTTTATCATAAACGTTTTGGATGGGTTAAAACCAATATTTATATAGAAAGTGAAGAGAAGATATATAATTTTGCATCGTCTATAGGGAGAAGAGTAGGTAGACAAATAACTAATCTTACACCTTTGATGGATGCTCATTTACCTACAGGTGATAGAGTAAACGCAACCTTATTTCCTATTTCTACTGAGGGCAATACCATCACTATCAGAAAGTTTTCTCGAAGTCCTTGGACAATAATTCACTTCATCGAGCACGGCACTTTAAGCAAAGAAGTTGCAGCTTTTTTATGGACTGCCATACAATACGAGATGAATATATTAGTTGCGGGAGGTACTGCTTCGGGAAAAACATCTATGCTTAACGTTCTTATGCCTTTTATGCCTGCAAATCATAGAATTATAAGTATAGAAGATACAAGGGAAATTAATTTACCTAGTTTTCTACATTGGGTGCCTTTTTCTTCTCGAGAAGCTAATGCAGAAGGAAAAGGAGCAGTAACTATGCTGGATTTACTTGTTAATTCTCTAAGAATGAGACCAGACCGCATTATCATCGGAGAGATTAGAAGAAAAGCAGAAGCAGAGGTAATGTTTGAGGCTATTAGAACAGGTCACAGTGCTTATGCAACTTTCCATGGAGATAGAGCAGAAGAAGTATTTAAAAGACTAATAAATCCTCCTATGGAATTACCTCCATCTGTATTAAGCGCTTTACATCTTATTGTGGTGCAATTTAGACACAGAAGATTGGGTATAAGAAGAACTTTGGAAGTAGCAGAAATAATTCCTGCAGAGGAGAAAAGTACTTTTAACATTATCTACAGATGGAATGCCAAAAACGATACTCTTGATAAAATAAATAAATCTTATAGAATTTACGAAGACATACATCTTTATACAGGTATGAGTGAGGAAGAGATAGAGGAAGAGTTACAAAAGAAAATAAAAATTTTAGATTGGATGCAACGTAATCGCATTAAAACCATAAATTCTGTGGGTAAAATTGTTGCTGAATTTTATAGAGATGAGCAGTATGTTATGAAATTTATAGAAAAGAAAAAAGTAGAGGAAAAAGATCTTCAAGAGTTGTTGGGTAGTGATATCTTTAAAGAATTGAAAGAATATTGGCAACAGCAAGGTGTATGATATGAATCAACCCTCTCCTACAATGTTAAAAAAAGCATCCTATTTTTATCCTATTGCATCGAAGTTAGAAAAATCATTAAAACATTTGAATGTTTTTTTATATCAGGCTAAATGGAGTATTAATCTTGTGGAACATATCAGTTATAGTTTGTTTGTGGCTACCTTAAATACTTTATACTTTTTAATATTCATGCTTTTTATATGGTTTATAACTAAGAATCCTCTTTTTTTAAAATTTCTTTTTTTGTCAATACCTATATTTTTTTTAATGTTTTATTCTGCTCTTTATAAACCAAAAGTTATTGCTTTAAGAAGGGCTAGGAAAATAGAGGAAGAATTGCCTTATGCTTTAAGGCATCTTCTTATTCAGGTAAAATCTGGAGTTCCTTTGTATCAGGGTTTTGTTTCCATTTCCGATGGTTATGGTGAAGTGAGTAAAGAGTTTAAAGAGATTATTAAAAAGATAAATTCAGGTTATAGCGAGATAAAGGCATTGGAAGAAAGTATATTGAGAAGTGCATCACAGAAATACAGGAAAGCTTTTTGGCAAATACTAAATAGTATGAAAACAGGAACTGATGTGTCAACACCTTTGGAAAATGTTGTTAATGAAATTATTAATGATCAGATTTTAGCAATTAAGAATTATGGACAGCAACTTAATCCTCTTACTTTAATGTATATGATGATGGCAGTAATTATGCCTTCATTAGGTATAACTTTTTTGGTTATTATCTCTTCATTTGTAGGATTTGCCATTCCTAATCTTTTATTTGTGGGTTTGGCATTTTTTTTAATTGTGTTTCAGTGGAGTTTTTTGAATATTATTAAGACAAAAAGACCTAATGTGAAAATATGAAGTGGTTTTTTAAGAAAAGGTCGAGGAAGAAGGAATTAAAAGAGATAAGGAAAAAGTTGGAGAATATAGAACATGAGAAGCCTTCCTTTCTAGATAATGTAGCGAAACTTTATTATATTTTTCCGGAGTTTTATCGACGAAAACTTGAAGAAGAAGCCAGATATGCAGGAGTAAAATCGCCTGAAAAATATGTTGCTGTGATGTCTTTAACCACTTTCTTATTCTTACTTATACCTCTTTTCTATTTAATGTGGTTAAAGGTATGGTGGTGGTTAATTGCTTTGTTATTTTTAATATTTTTATTCTTCTCATTTGTAGACCCTTATCTTGCATTGATGTTAGCATCAGAGAGTAGGAGAAAAAGAATTGAACAATTTTTAGCAGATTTTTTAATCCTTACTTCTTCAAATATAAAATCAGGTCTTACTATCGACAAAGCTTTGTTGTTTGCATCACGTCCTGAGTTTGGTGAGTTAAGTGAGCTAACAAGACGGGCTGCTTATGAGATTTATGGAGGAAAGGATGTAGAGGATGCTTTATTTGATCTTTCTCGCAACATTAAATCTCAAATATTTGAGAAAACTGTTAATTTACTGGTTCAAGGATTAAGATCTGGAGGTGCAGTGGCTAAACTTTTAGATGAAACTGCTAATGACATAAGGAATACCGAAACATTACAAAAAGAAATTAGAGGTAGTGTAATAATGTATATTATGTTTATCTTCTTTGCAGGAGTTATAGGAGCACCTGCTTTATTTTCTATTTCTATATTCCTTGTTAATTCTACCTCTTCAATGTGGGTAGGTGACACATCTGATCTTACAGATTTAACAGAAGAATATGGTGTAAGTAGTTTTATTCAGATGAAATCTACTCAAGTAGATACTAAGGCATTTGAATATTTTGCTCTCTCCGCAATCATCATTACAACAGTTTTTGCAGGTATGCTTATTTCTATCATTCAAACAGGCAAAATAAGGAACGCTCTAAAATATTCTCCTATTTTTATGCTTGTTGCCATAGGTATTTATTATGCTTTAAAAGCAGCGTTGTTTAAATTATTTTCGTCTATGGTGGGTGTTTAGAGTTTTGAGGGTTGTTAAGAAGAAACAATGAAAAAATTAAGGAAGAAGTTCTTTCTCATAAGCCCGAGGAGGGATTCGAACCCCCGACCACGTGATTTCTTGCCTTCGAGCTACGAGTTTCGCGCTTCCTTGCATGTGCAAGGATACAAGTCACGCGCTCTACCAGGCTGAGCTACTCGGGCGCTAAACATTATGTTATTGAAGAAGAATTTTTAAAAATTTTGTTGAACGTTGAAGTGTTGAGTAAATAAAAACAAATTATTTAAATATATTCTTTCAAATTAATGGCTATGGCAGAAGGAAAAGATCAAAAGGAAATTATACTTAAGGTTGCGGAAATTCCTAGTAGTGCACAATCAGATATAGGTGTAGGTATAGTTAGAATAGACACAAGAAAAATGGAAGAGCTTGGAATTAAAGAAGGGGATGTGGTGGAGATAGAAGGAGCTAAAAAAGCTCCTGCTATAGCTTTAAGAGCTTACCCTTCTGATATCGGTTTAAGCATCATAAGAATGGATGGATTAATGAGAAGAAATGCAGGAACAAGTATAGGAGAAGTTGTAAAGGTTAGAAAGGCAACATATAAAGAAGCTAAGAAGGTTGTTATTGCTCCTGCTGATAAAGGAGTTATTTTACACATACCTAATGAATATTTGAAGAGACTTCTTCAAAACAGAATAGTGATGAAAGGCAATATTATTATGCCCGCTACAAGAAGAAGCATGAGAGTTTTTGGAGATCATAGAGATGATTTCTTTGGTTTCGGTTTACAAGATATAAAATTCATAGTTGTTGATACTTCACCAAAAGGAATTGTTAAAATATCGGAATTAACAGAGATAAAGGCGTTATCTAAAGCAGTAGATGTTGTGGAAGATGAGAAATCAACAGGTATAAGTTACGAGGACATAGGCGGGTTAAAGCCTATAATTAAGAAAGTAAGAGAGATGATAGAGCTACCTTTAAAACATCCAGAACTTTTTGAAAGGTTAGGTGTGGAGCCTCCTAAAGGTATTTTACTTTATGGACCTCCAGGAACTGGTAAAACAATGATTGCTAAAGCAGTTGCTAACGAGGCAGGTGCGCATTTTATTTCTATAAACGGGCCAGAAATTACAAGTAAATGGTATGGCGAGAGTGAAAGAAAAATAAGAGAGAAGTTTAAGGAAGCAGAAGAACATGCTCCAAGCATTATTTTTATAGACGAGATAGATGCTATTGCTCCTAAAAGAGAGGAGGTTTTAGGGGAAGTAGAACGGCGCATAGTTGCTCAACTTTTAGCAAGCATGGATGGATTAGAGAAAAGAGGTCAAGTAGTAGTTATTGGAGCAACTAATAGACCTGACGCTTTAGATCCAGCTCTTAGAAGACCTGGAAGGTTTGATAGAGAAATAGAAGTAGGAGTTCCAAGTATTGAAGGAAGAAAGGAGATATTACAAATTAAAACAAGATCCATGCCGTTGTTCCATTGGGATTATGATGTCGCTTTTAATGTGATAAAGGAAAAGGTAGATAATGGAAAAGCTATAACTGCTTATAAACAAAAAATAAAGAATGCTTTTAATGGAGAAAATATAACTTCTCTATTTGAAATAATTAGTGCTTATGAAGATTATATTAAAAACGAGATAAGAGATTTTGTTCGGGATAAATATGGTAAAGAGATAAATGAAGAAAAATTAGAGATCATTCTGAGAAACTCTGCTTATGAAACCTATTTGGAGAACTTAATTGAAAGAGGTTTTCCTTATTTACAAAAAGTTGAGGGATCCATTGTTGTGAAGTATGATAAAGAAAAACTTGTAGAGATTACAGAGAAATTAGGTTATCGTGGTTTATCATCTTTGTTAAAGAAGATGAAAAAAGAGCACGTAAGCAGCATCTTCCAGATTTTAAGATTATTTATGAAACATTATGATGAAATTGTTAAAAAAAGTGTTGATGTTATGATTGATGATTTAGCAAAGAAAACTCATGGTTTTGTTGGTGCTGATTTAGAAGCATTGGTTAAAGAAGCTGCAATGAATACTTTAAGAAGAGTATTAGACGAAGTGCCAAGGGAAGATGAAATACCTGAAGAAGTATTAGCAAAACTCCTTGTTACTTATCAGGATTTTGAACAGGCTTTGAAATATGTAGAACCTAGTGCTATGAGGGAAGTTTTAGTTGAGTTTCCTAATGTTACATGGGAAGACGTGGGTGGTTTAGAGGATATTAAGAATGAACTTAGGGAAGTGGTTGAGTGGCCTCTAAAACATCCAGAAGCATTTAAACGCATGGGTATAGAACCTGCTAAAGGTATTTTATTATATGGGTTACCCGGGACAGGTAAAACTTTACTTGCTAAAGCAGTTGCTAATGAAGCAGGTGCTAATTTCATCTACATAAAAGGACCTGAAATATTAAGTAAATGGGTTGGAGAAAGTGAAAGAAAAATAAGGGAGATATTTAAAAAAGCAAGACAAGTAGCACCTTCTATTGTGTTTATAGATGAGATAGATGCTATTGCTCCTCGTAGAGGTTTAGGTATTGGTAGTGAGGTAACAGATCGTGTTTTGACTCAACTTTTAACAGAACTTGATGGTATGGAAAAACTTGATAAAGTAGTAGTAATGGCAGCAACTAACAGACCTGATATTTTAGATTCTGCTCTTATGAGGGCAGGAAGGTTTGATAGACATATTTATGTTCCAGTTCCTGATAAAGAAACTAGGAAGAAGATTTTAGAGGTCCATACAAGGAATATGCCTTTATCCGATGTGAGTATTGAGGAATTAGCTGAGTTAACTGACGGGTATGTAGGAGCAGACCTTGCTAATCTTTGTAGGGAAGCCGCATTACTTGCTTTACGTGAAAATATTAATGCGAAGGAGGTAACAATGGATCACTTTAAGAAGGCAATGGAAAAAATTAAACCTTCTGTTGATAAGAAAACAGCAGAACGCTTTAAAGAAAGATTCGAAAAAGCGAGAAAAAATGCTCTCAAGGATGAGAGTGAGCAATTGGGTTATGTGGGATAATGTTAACAACAACTTTTCTTTCTCTTTCTCTTGTATCGTGATTTACGAGAATTATATTTTGCCAAGTTCCTTTAACGATTTTACCTTCTTTATAAGGTAATGTAATGGATTGACCGAGCATCGTTGCCCGCATATGGCTTGCGCCATTATCGTCATGCCATGTAATGTGGTGTTTATAATCCTTATTAAAAGGTGCAAGCTTATCTAACATTTCAAACAAATCTTCTAAAAGATTAGGATCGTTTTCTATAAGAATGAGGGAAGATGTGGATCCTGAGGAAAACAGATTGATAATTCCTTCTCCATTGGCAGGAATTAACTTTTCAACATCTTTATCTATGCATGTCCATCCTTTTTTGGCCGGGAGTTTATAAGATAGCTCGTACATATTTATCCCAGTAAATCTTTTATATAATCTTTTTTATTAAATTTTTTCAAATCTTCATATTCTTGACCCGTACCTAAGAAAAAAATAGGTTTTTTGAGAGCATAAGATACACTTAGAATAGCGCCTTTCTTATCATCTACATCATATTTTGTAAGGACGATTGCATCAACGCCAGCTTCATTAAACATTTTAGCTTGCTCTACTATGTCGTTACCTGTGATGCTTTCCAAAACAAGAATTTTAAGATCCGGGTTGATTACTCTTATGATTTTTTTAAGTTCTTCTATAAGATTTTTATCGGTGGGCGCTCTTCCTGCGGTGTCTGCAAGAACTATGTCAATACCTTTACTTTTAGCATAATTTACAGCATCATATAT
>JALWJP010000155.1 GCA_026997215.1 Nanobdellati archaeon | reverse complement strand
TTGACCAGCAGACCCAGCAGGCTGTTCTTGAGTATCTTGATAGCATTAACCCCGCTCTGGCAGAAGAGGTTAGAAAACAGATGTTTGTTTTTGAGGACATTGTGCTCCTTGATGATAGATCTATCCAGCGTGTACTGAGAGAGGTTGATGCCAGAGATCTTGCTATTGCCCTTAAAGGTGCCAGTGACGAACTAAAAGAAAAGATATTTAAAAATTTCAAAACCATTCGCATAGAATGTTACAAAAAAGATAAATACTCTACAAAAAGGTTGTTGAAATATGGAGGAAATCATCATTCTAAAATATGACGAGCTATGGCTAAAATCAAAAAAGACAAGAATTAAAATGCAAGAAAAACTTCTTTTGCATTTAAAAGAAGTAATAAATGCAAAAGAAATTAAAGTAAAAAGAGAATTTATAGAAATAGAAGAATGCGTTAATTTTAATATATTGAAAGCAATCCCTGGCATAAGCCTTATAGAAAAAAGAAAAATAATTAACGCTACAAATATAGAAGATATATGGAAAGAAATAGAAAAATGGATTCAAAACCGTGAATTTAAAACCTTTGGTGTGAGAGTTAAAAGAAAATTTAAAAACCATCCCTTTAAAAGCAAAGATGTGGAAAAAATCATCGGAGAAAAGATACATCTCCAGCACAATAAAAAAGTTAATCTTACAAACCCAGATCTATGGATACGCTTAGAAATTTATAAAAATAATACTCATTTAATCGAAGAAATAATAAAAGGACTAGGTGGGCTACCCTATGCATCTGAAGGAAAATGTTCCATAACTTACCCTTCTTACTATCTTATAAAAGAAATCGTAAAAAGAGGTATGTATATAGAGAATCTTCCTGAAGAACTAAGATACCTTTATCCTTAAAACTGCTAGAGTGGTTTGCCAAATTCCTTTAGAAAGATTTCAAAAACATAGCCAAACGATTATTCAAAACTCTTTTGGAACGATCTTCTTTAAAGATTCAAGGTTTAAAATTCATAGAAGAAAGAAATCAGAACAAAATGTTCTTGTTGAGGTTCAAGAATCTTTGGGATTATGTGAGAAATTTTTTATTGGTTTAGAAGAATTGAACCAAGTTATAAAGTTTTTAAAGGAATCCAATGTGTAGACCAACTTATGCAATGTTAAAAGGGAAAGAAATAGCCTTATCTGAAGCTTTATTGGGGCAATCTTATTCTTGCCCTAACTGTCAAAAAGAACTTAAAATTAGAAATGGTAAACAAGGCAAAAAACATTTCTATCATATCCCTATAGATAAAACAAATGAATCTAAAATTCATTTATCTGCGAAGGAAGGTTTATTATTTTGGTTAAAAGAAAATGTCCCAAATGGGAATTGGGGTGCTGAAAGATATATAAAAAAAATAAAAGCTCGTCCTGATATTAGTGGAAGAATAAAAGGAAAACCTGTTATCTTTGAGATTCAGCATTCTCCTTTGACAGCTAATGAATTAAACCGTAGAACCTTGAAATATAGTGAATTAGGCATATATACAATATGGGTTATCCCTGAAGAAGAGTTTAAAAGAAATCCAAAAGCTTACGAAAAATATTTGCATGCTTTATATAAGGGAAATTTATTTTTATGGTCAAAAGAGGAGGGTTTAAAAGTCGCTCATTTTTTTTATAAAACAAAAACTAAAAGAGATATTGTTTACAAGAAAGTTTCAATAGAGGAACTTTATTTTACAAATTCTTCTAGTAATTTCAAGGTCAGAGGAGTAACTCTTCCTGAAGTTAAAATTATGACTGTTTATAAATGGTGGATAAATAAGCAAAAAGAAGAGTTTAATAATTTTTATGTTTTATTATTAATTTTATTAATTGTTATTTTATTTGTTAGTATAATAGTGTAAAAAAGGAGATAGTTATGAATTATTATAATATGTTGTTATATTTTATTATAAGTTTATTAATTTCAGGTTGTGATTTATCTAAAATTAATCAACCTAATTTTGAAGGAGATATAAGAAAGGACGGTGCCCAAGAATTACTATCTAGTGAAAAGAAAAATATTTTAAATTTAATTAATAAAGCTAGAAGTCAAACTCAGGATTGTGGAGAATACGGGGTGTTCCCTCCTGCTAAACCTTTGAAATGGAATAATAACCTTTATTCTACGGCTTTAGAGCATAGTGCTGATATGGCAAGTGTTAGTTCTCTTTCTCATATTGGTTCAGGTACCGAAACTGACTTAACTGCTATTGCTTTTGAATTAGATAAAGGGAGTTCTGTTATTCAGAGAATGGAGTATAATAACTATACCTCTTCTCATTCAGGACCTTTCGGAGAAAATGTTCTTTATGGAACCTATGAAATATCTGGGAAAGAAGCAATCAATCTTTGGTTAGAAAGTCCTGGTCATTGTGCTAATATTATGAACCCTAGTTTTTCTGAAGTTGGTGTAGCTTTAGCTAGGAATGGAAAAGGGTGGAATTACTGGAGTATGGAATTAGGAAATTAAAACTCTAAAAGAGTTCGAAAGGCTAAAACCAATTTAGCCCTTTTTTTTCTGAGTATCTCATAAGAATTTCTCTATCCTTTTGAGAACACCCATACCAATTTTTCTCTAATATATAGGTTATCCTCAATGGGTGTTTTGAGGTTAAATATAAGTTCACGAGAAATTTAATTCTCATAAACTTAACAA
>JALWJP010000154.1 GCA_026997215.1 Nanobdellati archaeon | reverse complement strand
TATAAACTTTTATGATTATGGCTTTGGAAGGAACTTTTTGGTAAGTTTTATCTTTTATACTCCTTTCTTCAAAGAATTGTAGGAATTTCTCCTTAAATCCTCCCAACTCTAATATGCTTACTGCTCTATCTCCTGTTTTTAAACCATGTTCTTCAAAAGTATTTGATGTGTAATAGAGTTTAAGTAGATCAACAGATTTTTCCTTTTGAGATATTATTTTGTAATTGTTCTCTCCATATTCTACGATGTTTCTTGAAAGATAGAGGGATTTGAGTATTTTTATTATCTCGTCATTGCTCATAGGTATTTTTCCATCTATATTTTGTTTAACACCACATTCTACACTTTCACCGAATCTTCCAATTCCAATAGAACTTTCCTTGTTTTTACATTCTTGTTCTTCTTTTTTGTGGTTGTTTTTTACTTCTTCTATAGTATTTTTATACAAAGGATTATAATAGCATCTTGTCATTCTAGTTATATCTAATAAATAAACTCCAGTAAGTTCTTTAGGTGTGTATATAACCCCATACATATCTTTTAGTTCTTTTATTTCCTCATCAAACTTTTTTGTTCTTCTAAAACATTGAGGATCACCACATTGAACATCAACAGTATTTCCCTCATTATCACATAAATCATCAGATTGAAACACATCCCAATTACATACCCAAACATTTGTTCCAGAACATCTTGCTTTTTTTAACCAATAAAAATATTGCTTCTCTGCTATGCTTATATCATCCTTATCTAAGAATCCGTTAAAATTGTTTAACTTTATTTCTTCCTTGAGATAATCATCAAACTTTAAGTTACATCTAGAGTATATATTTCTCAAATATATCCTCGGATTCTCTAAATAACTTTCACATCCATGCTCGTAATACCTGCCAAAACCTTCTCTCTATATCATCTATAGAAAATCCTATCTCTATAAGAACATTTCAAGAATGTATTTCAGCACTTGAACCTTTATTTATTTCAATATAATTTTAGATTGCCTTCCCAAATCCACCACATCATTCATATAATAACCTAAAGATCCATTACCAAACAGATAATTCACAAAAAACTCTTTCTTCTTCCATTTATCCTTTACTTCTCCAATACCAATTAAAGGGAAATCTCCTGGCGGTTTATTTCCATAAATTATAGCTAAATCATTTCTAATAATATACAAAAACTCTAACATTTCTTCTTTATTCTTGAATTTAAGGGTTTTTCCTAACATATTTAAAATCTCATCTTTTAACTTATAATATACACTATAAGACATCGTACTTTTCACTTCATTAAAACTTATAAACTTTATTTCTTTTCTATCAAAATCAACATATTTCGCAAGAATATGTATTGGTGTAGGAGCATTAAGTTTATTAAATGCTCTTTTGAACATCATCTCGGTAAAATATTCTACTTTCTCTTTTTTTCCACCTACTTTATTTACATCCACTATATCTTTAGGTATCAAACTCCTAGATATCATTAGACCAATAGCAGGATGTTCTTTTATTGTCTTATAACTTTCTTCGAGATCTCTAAGAAATAGTTCGTCATTTATATATTTTATATAAGTACTATATAAAGCATTCCGAGAGACCTTTTCCCCCTTCAATACATATTTTACCATGTTTTCTTCTGGCAGAATCCTAACTCTATCAGGATCCTTCTCTGTAAGATAATGAAATGCTTTTCTAAAACCATTATAAACCTTTCTCTCTTCCTCAGGATGCAAATAAGTGGATTTAGAAGGAAACAATTCCACTATCAAAACTAAACTTTTATCTTTCTCATAACCCTCCAATTTCTTTTTTATGTTTTTCATATTAACCATTACATTATACTGCCATTCTATCTGGGATTTATAAACAGTATCAATAACTTTTTTTAGAATTTCAGGAGTTAAATAATCTCCTACAACATAATCTAATTTACCCCCTTCTGTGCAATGAACAACACTTCTAATATGCCACTTCCAATCTTTGTCACTTATTTGTTTGTTGGACGAAGCATAAGCAACACCTTGTATTACAGGTATAAAATTTTTAACCAATCCATAAACAGCACTTAATCCTCCAACCTTCAACAATCTCCTCCTTACAGCATTAACCATTTATAACCACCTAATAATAATATATTGTTAAAAAAGATTTTTAAATCTTATTTATATGATCATTTCATATTCAAATCCTCTAAAGTTCTCACTTCATCTCCTATTCCCTTAGGCCATTTCTTTTTCTTATCTACATGATACTCCCACAAATACAAACCAGTACCCATGATAAATGCTGCTGCTCTCTCTGCAGCAGGACCTCCTAATGCAAAAGCACTAACTTCTATTACCCCTGATGCTATGTAACCTCCGTATTTCTCTGTGAAAGATTTATCAGGATAAAAGCAGAAATTTGGATTTTCTTCATTATCTTTATAAACTTTTATGATTATGGCTTTGGAAGGAACTTTTTGGTAAGTTTTATCTTTTATACTCCTTTCTTCAAAGAATTGTAGGAATTTCTCCTTAAATCCTCCCAACTCTAATATGCTTACTGCCCTATCTCCTGTTTTTAAACCATGTTCTTCAAAAGTATTTGATGTGTAATAGAGTTTAAGTAGATCAACAGATTTTTCCTTTTGAGATATTATTTTGTAATTGTTCTCTCCATATTCTACGATGTTTC
>JALWJP010000153.1 GCA_026997215.1 Nanobdellati archaeon | reverse complement strand
TTGTTGTGTTGATAAATTCCTCATTTATGATGTATGTTTTATCTTGGGGGAAGGATATCTTTTCCAAAGATATCCTTGCTTTGGCACATTGGGTTAAGGAATAACCATGATAATTATTTCCTTGGGAAGAGGTTTGAGAAGCTTGTTTGCTCATGTTAAGGGTGTAGTCTTTTAGCCATATGTATGCTAAGGATGCTATGGCTATTGTGAATACAACTAATAGAACCGAGCCTATTGTTGCTGAGATAGCTTTTTTGAGATTTGGTTTGTTTTTAATTTCTTTTGTTAGAGAGAATAATTTTTCTGCCATAGAAAAATTAGGGCAGAAAAATTATTTATAGTTAACGGTTTAATCATCAATTACAACCAATTCCCAACCACTCTGTAACTTACCTTCTTGAATCTTTAATTTAATTCTAATTTTCCTTATATGCTCGTATGATGTAATACACACCTTAGCCGTTTTTGTTCCGCATAAACAACCAGTTAGCTTCTTAGATCTCGAGTTATCTAAGGGTATGTCTTCAACTTCTATATCTATTATCTCTATAGATACGCCCTCTCCATCATACTTCTTCACAATCTCTTCCACCTTATCCCATACTTCCTCTTTACTTAGCCTTTTAATAGGATCTGGCAAATAATCACAAGATCCACAACTAAACGTAGTTATTGAAAAACTTTTTTCTTTATTGTTAAGATACTCCTTTAACTCTCTTTTTATGCTCTCTATAATCTCCTTTCCTTTAACATAATGCTCATACCTTTCCTCTTCTTTAGCATTTTCTAATTCAAAATAAGCGGTATATACAGAAGGCAAGGTTATAGAATAAGCATCCTCTAACATAACCTTAGTATCTTCAAAAGCCACAACAGCTTCTTTATCATTTAAACCTTCTAACACCAAAGAATTAACCATTTCTTTGCCTATTTCCTTGGATAAGCATACGCTATAATCATCCCCGTATATCTCCAAATCTTCGGCAGCATTTAAGAGATCTTTTATTTTTTTCAAGCTCTTTAAAGAAAGTAAAGCGTTGCAAGCTTCTTTCGATACTTTAATATCTTCTTTAAATCCTTCATATTCCTTAACAAACGTCTCATAGGCCCTAAAGTAAGGAAAAAGTTGTTTTAACGTTGCTAATCTTGCAGAGTCAAAATTTTTGATTAAATGTACAGATGCTTTTGCATTAGAATAATAGTTCATAGCACTTAAAACTGCATGATTACAAGTTCCTATAATATCGTGAGGCACTACCGCAGTTATTATCGCATCTTTAACCTCATTCTCCAACCTCTCTTCTATCTCAGCAATAAGTTGATCTGGTAAATTAGGAAGATTTGATGCCTTAATAAGAGCTTCCTTAATCTTTTTATCTTCTATGCTCTGAGCAATAGATTTAAGTTCACTTTTAGTTTTAGCTTGTGTCTCAGCAATTACTTCCATAACTATATTAGCTTCTTCTCTACTCAACCCTTGTGATTGAAGTTGTTGTATGCTTTCTTCTATAGCATTCTCCAAAGAATCTGAATTAAAATCAAAAATATTTGAAAATCTTTCAAAAGCTGTTGAAACATCATAGTCTTTGCTAAAGGAAATCTCGGCCAAATCCTGCAATCTTTCAAACCTTTCTTTAGCATCCCACATAATACATTTTTTCACAAGAGTGTCCAAATCCTTAGCATCTGTATTCAATATAGTTCTTATCTCCTCTATTTCCTGCGGAGTTAAATCGATACGAACCTCTCCCCTTGCATATTTCCTTAATTCCTGGGTAGGTAATGCAATAGATTCTCCTCCTATAACTATAGAATCAACATTAATTTTTTTTCCTTCTGCATTTATTGAAGGTAAATCAATAAGCCCTTCATTAAAATAAGAAAGCAAAAGAGCATCTAACTTCTCATTTGATTGTTTTATTTTTCCTAAAAGCATTTCCACATCCTTTGTTTCTTCATCCTTTAACCTAATACCTGTTGTTTCATACAACTCTTCTGCAAACTCCTTTTCCCGAGATTTAATGAAATTACCAGCACTATCAACATATTTATTAAGATAATAATCCTTTTTACTTATTAAATAAATGAAGGTTTGTTTAACATTCTCACTCGATCCCTTCAATATATTGTTTATTTCATTAATAATGTTCATGTCCTCTATGCTTACATCAAATCCTTCAAATAGTACAATTTGAGGGATAGAAATACTATCAGGAAGTTTACTCATTTCTTCTAAATAATCATAAGTAAAAACAATATCTTTAGGTAAATCTAAATTCAAAGAATCAATAATATAAGATAACTTTTGTCTCTTTCTATCTAAAACGTAAGAATAGGTTCTGTAAGCCACACCCTTGATATTATCTTGAATAGTAAAATAACATTTAGGAGTAAACTTATCTATAATAAAATAAAACTCTTTCACATACCTATTATCATTATAAGAATACACAAGAGTTGCATCACAATTATGAAACTCTATAGAAGGAAGAGAAGTTTTAGCTTTTTCATAAAACACATCAATAAATATGCTTTTAGGCTTCACATCCTCATAAAAAGGAGATTGAAGGGTAATGGTATTAGAACGAACAAATCTATTCTCCAACAATGGAGGAGATATAATAAAATTATCCTCTTTTTCATAACCCCACGCGTACACATTTTTAAAACTTTTACCTTCCGAAGATATTACCTCATTCTT
>JALWJP010000152.1 GCA_026997215.1 Nanobdellati archaeon | reverse complement strand
TGTTGCATAATTGTTCTGGATGATACATTTTTTTTATTTATGTTCCATATGCCTGCGAAATAATAACTAAATCCAAAAAATGGAAGTTAGAAGAAGGTCTTTATGTGTATGTGGGTTCAGCCAAAAAAGGAATTAAAAGTAGAATTAGTCACCATCTTCGTATAAAAAAGAAAAAACACTGGCATATAGACTACCTGCTAGAAAAAGCAAAAATTATTAAAATAATCATATTATGCGATAAAAAAGAAGTAGAAATTGCCAAACTTTTTACAAAAAAATTTAAAGGAATTAAAGGTTTCGGTTCTTCTGATTCTCCTCTTAGTAGTCATCTTTTCAAAATAGAATAGAAAAATAGAATAGAAAAAAAGGGTTAAATAAATTTAGGAATATCTTCTTTTATTTTACCTTTTTTCTTCAGATCTTTAAGTTCCTCTCTTAATTTATCTAAATATTCTTTAAGTCTTTCTTCAACTCTTTTTATCTCGGCCTCATCTATTTCTGATTCCTTACCTTCTTTTACTTTCATCAACATATCAGTAAGTTTGTCAAATACTTCGTTATGCAATAAAGTAAGTTTAGGAAATGCTTTGTTCATCTCTTTTGGAAGATCCTCTAGTTTCTCAGGAGGCATTATGTTAAGAAGTTTTAATGCCATAACATTGGCTTTCAATAAAGTTTTATAAGATTCCATTAAATTTGCTCCTTTATCTCTTTTACTTAATTCTTTAATGAGTCTCTCCATCCTCTGAACAAATTCATCTGCTATAATAACATGCTTTCCTATTTCACCAGCTTTTTCTGCCGCTTCTTTATCACTCATATGTTCTAATTCTTTAGCAAATAAGTGAATATCCCTAGCCATCTTCACATACTTCATCTCTAACAAACCTTTTTTAGCGAAAACCTTCTCAAGCATTTCAGGAACCAATTCTTTATTAGTGGGATATTCTCCAAAACTCATCAAAGCAGCATTGCCGGCATAAGCCATTGCCTGCTCAATATAATGCCCAGGAGATTTTAACTTTCCATAGGCCATTTTAATAAATTCGGGTGCTGCAGTTATTTTTTTATCTATTGCTTCTCTTGTGAGCGAAACTAAGCCACGTTCAAGCATACGTTTTGCCGGCATAAATACGCCTACATCATACACTACTAAACCATTCCTTAAGATGGCTAACACAACAGGTTCTACCATTCTCACATTTTCCCAAAACTCTGTTAAAAACATGTAACTCTGAACGGTTATTCTTTTATCTACTTTTGCCGCAATATCTAATATATCTCTCCATATACTATCTTTTAAACCAGGAGAGGGTTCTTGAGGAAATTCAGTATCATCTATGATTATGAATACATCAATATCACTTTTTTCATGAAATTTACCTGTAGTAGTGGAGCCATAAAGCACCACACTTTTAACACTTTTTTTAAATTTCTTTACAAGTTCTGTTGCAAACTGCTCTGCCACTTTAAGACGTTCTTTAAAAGCTTCATCTTTTTTTAATAGCTCTTCCACCTCTTTCCTTTCAATCTTTTTTTTAGCATCTTCCAAATCCTTTCCTTCTGTAGGAATACTTGTTGAGATTTTTTCCTTATCTTCCATCATTTTCACCCTTTTTTAAATATACTGTATGTGTAGGGAAGGGTATCTCTATACCTTCTTTCTGTAAGGTTTCATATATCTTTTGAGTTAAATCACATTTCACAGGAAAAACATCATCTAAATGTTCTACTTCTGCAACAACTAAAAAGTTAAGCGAAAAATCACCCATCTCCAAAAACCAAACACTTACAGAATCTTTAACAACCTTGGGATGTTTTTTAACCACTTTTTCCACAATTCTTTTTACTTTATTTACATCACTACCATACCCTACTCCAAAAGTAACTTTAACCTTCTTTCTTAAATCATAAGGAGCTGATAAATTCTCAATAAATTTGGATGCAAGTTCTGAGTTAGGTACAATCAATAAGGTGTTATCTAACGTTAAAAATTTAGTCGATCTTACGCCAACATCCAATACCTTTAACTTTTTTCCATCCAACATTATCCAATCTCCCACTTTAAGATTCTTATCAATATAAAGACTAACACCTCCAAATAAGTTTCTAATAGTTTCTTGTGCTGCTAATGCTATAGCTATTCCTGCAATTCCTGCAGAGGCTAACAAAGGTGTAATTCTTATATTCCATACGCTAAGAATCTGAAGAAATACTACCACAAGAACAACAATTTTAACCAATGATTCTAAGAAAGGAAATAAATGATCATCAATATCTGTTTTTGTTTTACTTGCGATTTTTTCTCCATATTCTTTAATAAAAACATTAATTACTCTATATACTATAACACCTCCAAAGAAAAACGCTATACTTAAAAAAGATTTATCGATATACTGCATATAATTAGCGCTGTAATCGGTTGCTTTCAATGTAGAATATATACCTAAGAAAAGAAGGAAATAATATAAAGGGCCTGCAACCTCTTCCACAATTTTATTATCAAAGTCATTTTTAGTTTTAGAAGTTATTTTTAATAAAAATCTCTTTCCTATCACAAATAGTATCTTAAGGATAAACAAAAAAAATATAAAAAATACAATTGGACTAAAAATACCTGTTTGCATCTTTACATACTCTATAAAATAACTTACTCCTTGTGCCATAAAAGCAAAATATTCTTTCATATTAATACCCTATAGTATTTA
>JALWJP010000151.1 GCA_026997215.1 Nanobdellati archaeon | reverse complement strand
AAATAATGTTATTTAAAAAGTTTTCGGTTTGTTCGAAAAGATTTAGAATCATTAAATAATTTAGAAATCGTTTCGAAAATTTTTAAATTCATTAGAATTATTATATAAGATATGGTAAAATCTAAACGAATCATTATCTTAGAAAGAAGGCTTCCTTCATCACAGGATAAAAAAGAGTTATTGGAATGGTTAATAGTATCCTTAGGCATAAGTACAAAAAGAGATCTGGATAAAACTGCATTAAAAATAATGGACCTTTTACTTGAGAAAACAAAGCATTCAACTCCTTTAAGAATAGAAGACTTAGTTGACGAAATCCATATCTCTAAAAGTACTGCCCATCATCACCTTGAAAAAATGTTTGGTGCAGGTATATTAGAAAAAACGAAAGAAGGTTATTATTTAAAAGGGAGAAATCTTGAGCAAACAATCGAAGAGATGGAATTAGAAATACATCGTATGTTAGAAAGAATAAAAAAAATAGCTAAAGAGTTGGACAAACAAATATTTTAAAATTGAAAGTATCCATAAAAATTATATCATGATCGCCTCTTTTATTGGCTGAGGCGATTGGGACCGGTATTCCGCGGCGTACCGGTCCCTTCATACTTATGATTTAGAGGTGGGCTAATGAATGACTGCATATTCTGCAAAATTGTAAACAAAGAAATACCTGCTGCCATAATATATGAAGACGACATATTTATAGGATTTTTAGATATTAATCCTAGAAGCAAAGGCCATACTCTTATAATACCTAAGGAGCATTTTGAAAGATATGACGAAGTTCCCGAACAAATACAAGAAGGATTAGGAAAAGTACTGCATAGTGTTTCCAAACAACTTATTGAAAAATTAAACGCCACAGGCTTCAACATATTATCTAATAATGGAGAATCAGCAGGTCAAGTTGTAAAACATGTTCATTTTCACATACTTCCTCGCTATGGGGAAAAAGGTCATTCTTTAGAAGCTGCATTTCCTATAGACGAGCAAGCAAAAGAAGAACTCCAACAAACTTATAATTCATTAGCTCCATTGCAACCGGTAAACCACATGAAGATTACTTCTAAAGAAGTTGTACATAAAGAAGAAAAAAAGGAAAAAGGAGAAAATACAAAGAACGAAAAAGAGATAAAATCTTTTGAAGAAGACACTTATCTCATGGATCAACGCGATTTATTACCTGATTCTTAAACCATTTTTTGTTTGAATCTTTTAATACTTTCTTCAAGTATTTCTAAAGCTTTGTCTTTACCGCTAAAACCTTTAACCTCTACTTTCTTATTCTGTAAATCTTTATAGTGTTCAAAGAAATATCTTAGCTCTTCTAATCTATTTTTGCCTAAATCGTCCAAAGTTTTGACATTATCCCATCTAAAATCTTCAGCAACAACACCTATCAATTTATCATCATTTTCTCCGCTATCAACCATGTGCATTACACCGATAATTCTGACTTCCACAAGACTTCCTGGTATTAACGGCTCTGTTGAAAAGATAAGAATATCTAAAGGATCGTTATCTTCCCCATAGGTTTGAGGAATTAAGCCATAATCAGCAGGATAATGAAAAGGTCCACGCAACACACGATCAAGTTTTATTAAACCCGTTTTTTTATCCACTTCGTATTTATTTAAACTGCCTCTGCTAATCTCTATTACTGCTTTAACAACATCTTTGTCCTCGCCACAACACTCTATATCTCTCCATAAATCTACCATCTTATCACCTCTTAAGTATTACCTCCATTCCATCGTAAGCAATTTCACTATTCTTGAACCCATCCTTTAAACGTTTCTCATATTTGTCCTTTCCTTCTCCCTCATACCTCCTAGAAATATGAGTTACAATAAGTTTCTTAGAGTAGGATTTCTTAGCTAATGCAATGGCTTCGCTCACAGTCATATGATAAACATAAGGTTCTTTATCTTCATCATCAAACGTTGCTTCTGCAATAAGCAAATCAGCACCTTCTATACTTTTAATTAACTCATCATCATAAGCAGTATCACCAGTATAAACAACTTTTAATCCTCTCACTTCCTCGATAACATCTTCAGGTTTAATAAATTGTCCTCTGAAAGTAACAGATTCTCCTCTTTTAAGTTTACCTATTAAAGGACCTGTTTTTAATCCAAATTTTGCTGCTTTTTCCATATTAGCTTTAAGAACAGGTTTTTCTTCAAACACATAACCCAAAGAAGGTATACGATGAAAGGTTCTAAAAGCTTTTATAACAAATCGTTCAAACTCAATCACATCACCATGCTTCAATTCGTGAACCTCTATTGGATAATTCCGAATGTAATAGCCTAAACTAAGTAATTTATCCATAAACTCCTTGCTTCTCCGAGGACCATAGATATGTAAAGGTTTAGCCCTACCTTCTAAACCCATAGTTTGTATGAGGCCTATTAAACCAGCAAAATGATCTGCATGCCAATGACTTATAAATATGTGGTTTATTCTCATAAATTTTAGACCATGAGTAATCAAAGATTTTTGACAACATTCTCCTACATCCATCAAAAATCTAACATCATAATCATGCTCAAAATACAAGCAAGGAGTGTTCCGTGTTTTAGTGGGTACAGAAGAAGATGTTCCCAGAAACATTATCCTTAACATAAAAAATAAAATTTTAGATTAACTTTAAAACCTTAACTTATATAAAAAATTTTCGTAAGAGATTGTTTTAAAGCATATGCTTAATC
>JALWJP010000150.1 GCA_026997215.1 Nanobdellati archaeon | reverse complement strand
GTTAGGCTTCTTAATAGGTTCCTATATTGCTTTAATAATTTCTTATTTTTTTGATATAACCTTCTCTTTTAATTTCATACATTCTACTTTTCTTTCACTTCTATTATTGAGTTTGTTAGGCTTCTTAGAAGATCTTACTAATCTTATAAGAAGCAAAAATCATAAAAAAAGAGGATTTAGACAGATATATAAGTTGGTTATACCTCTTCCTGCTTCTTTACCTGTTGTTTTAGCTGTTTTATCAAGAGATTACATAACATTGCCTTTTATAGGACCTATACATATAGGTTATCTTTATCCTTTAATTTTAGTACCTATAGGTATTATAGGAGCAAGCAATGCAACCAATCTTTTGGGCGGTTTGAATGGGTTAGAAGGATTACTTTCTTTAATCTCTTTTTCTGCTATTGCTATTTATTCTTGGCACATATATAATTACTTTATTTTGTTCTTATCTTTAAGTTTAATTGGCAGCATTACGGCTTTTCTTCTTTATAACTGGTATCCTGCTAAAGTCTTTCCTGGAGATAGTTTTACTTATTTTATAGGAGGCTCTATAGCAATCCTAAGCATATTAGGTGATTTTGAAAGATTTGCTATTTTCCTCATGCTCTTATGGTTTATTGAATTTATACTGAAACTAAGAAGTAAGTTTAAAGCGGAGTGCTTTGGTAAACCCTTATCTAATGGTGCTCTTCAAAAACCCTATGATTATATTTACTCTTTAACCCATATTTTTATGAATGGTAAAAGAGGCGAGAAGCAGATAGTTTTATTGCTTGCACTTTTGCAATTTTTTATAAGTGTAATTGCATTAATAATTTATTGGTAAAATATATAAACAACTTCTTCCTTTAATATCTTTAGGAGGGGTAATTATGAAAAAACAATGGTTGATTTTAACATTAATATTTATAGGATTAATAGGTGTGAGTTATGCAGAGGATGTAACTAATGCGTTAACATGTGAGATAGAAAAAACATCCTCTCCACCTCCTAATTATCAACCTTTGTTATATGTATTGGCAGGAGATGCTTCAACTTATGATCCTTCAAGCGATTTGGTATTTAATGCTCACGTCTCCAATTACTCTTCTAGCATTTCTCCTACACCTCAGTTTGCTTTATATTGTTCAGCAGGTAGTTATGGTAAAATTGGTGGAATGGTTGTTGGTCCTCCTGGATGCTCTAAATACTCTTCTTTAGGGTTTATGGCTCTTATTAATTTAAGTGATGCTGAAAATGCTCATTTAAAACTTAAAGATGGTTCATCTTTAACAGGAAATTATAATTATCAATTATGTATTTATCCTTATGATACTGTGGGAAGCTACATTACTTGTAAATACGAATATGGTAAAGAATGTGATAGCGGTTATACTTGCTTATTTAAGTTAACAGGAGTATATAGTCCTTCTGCTACTTCTTTTGCTGGTACTAACGCTCATCTTTACGAATGTGGTTATGATTTAGGTAGTACTCCTTATTATACAGTTTGCTGCCAATATCATGTAGGTCTTTCCAATGATGTTATTACCGATGTTTCCTCTCCTATTGCAGGAAGCATATCTGCTACTTCCACAGAAAAAAATATTTATGTGTTGCTAGGTTTAACTGATAACTTTATTGTTAATCTTTATAATCCTTCTGATACTCCAAAGGTGGTTGATCTTTATCTTGAAACAAATAATAATTTATTTAAATACTTTTTATGGTTTGAAGATGAAGGTAAAAGGTATTCTGAAGATCCAACTCACATACAATTAACCATTCCTCCAAAACAAAGTAAAAGTGTGACTGTCAATGTTTTTGGAGGAAAAGTAGGCATTTACGATTTAATTATTAAGAAAGTAGTGGATGGAGATCCTGCAAGTGAAAATGTGATTTATAACTCCACGGTAACAGTTATTCCTGGTAAAACTCCGGGAACTGTTGGTAAATCTCCAGAAGGATCTTATATTTTACTTTTAACTATTTTGAGTATGGCCGCTTTGTTAATAAAATAATTTTTTCTTTGCTTCTTCATTTATTTTTTCAGGAGTCCATGGAGGATCGAATACTAAATTGATTGTTATGCTTTTTATACCTTTGATAGTTGAAAGTTTTTGCCTTATTTCATCTAATATATAGTCTCCTAAAGGGCATGTAGGAGTGGTTAAGGTCATAGTTATCGTGACTTCTCCTTCATTTTCTATTTTTATATCATAGATGAGCCCGAGATCTACAATATTTATTCCTAATTCAGGATCTATTATTTCCTTTAATTTCTTTTTTACTTCCTCTTTTAACATATTCTCACTCAAAATAAGAAAGATAATCTTTTAAAAGCAAATTTTGAACTTCTTTTATGCTCATACCTTTGAGAGCAAAATATTCCTTTTCTTTTTCGTTTATATCGGAGATGCTGCTTTCATGAGTGGCTGCTTTGATTTGATTAGTCTTTAAATTTAATTGCGGTACTACTTTTGCCCTAGCTTGAATGCTGTATAAATAAACTTGCTGTCTTAAGTGTATCTCTTCAATTTTTTCATTTACATTGGCTATTTCTTTTAACTCTAATTTACTCGTATTTAAAAGAAAAGCGTTAGTATTAATTATAGCCATAGAATCTTTTTTTATTTCATACATGCTTATTCCTTTTATATGAGCTCTTTTTTTACCCACTATTACTCTGAATACACGTATCTTTTTTCCTTTGATAACGAATTGCTCTTCCATATTGTGATTTTCGTGTAAATCATAGAGTATTCTTACATCTAAATTTTTTCCCTCTATGTTCATCTC
>JALWJP010000149.1 GCA_026997215.1 Nanobdellati archaeon | reverse complement strand
GTGTAGATTGGAACAAAGAGGAAATATCTGTAGGAATAGGAGATAGAACTAACACCTGTGCTTTTCATCTTTATAAATCCGCAGAATCTCATACTCCTTTTAAAAAAATAGCAACTTTATTAAAAGGAGAAGACAAATTAGCAATTCCTAATGTAAACATCATAAATTTTAATGAAAAAACATATTACATCCATGGCGGAGTAGACCAGTACAATAAAAGTTTTGAAATAGTTATTAAGGATACGCGTAATGATCTAATAATTAGAGAAGAACTAAAAGAATTAAAAAATACAAGATTACGTAAATTTTATGTAAGTAATGTGTTAAGTCCAACTCACTTTCACCTTATTACTCTTCATTGTAGTGGAGAAATAAACATATACGAATTGAAGTTCGAACATCCTTCTAAAAATCAACATTATTCTTTAACACCTTTACATAAAATAGAACTACCTCAAATATACAATATAGCAGTTATCACTTCACAAAAACTTCACAATTATTTAGAAAAAAGATTCAATAACGACCAACACTAGTTTTCTCGCTTCGCTTGAACACCTAACGCACAATAAAACAACGCCGGGGGAGGGATTCGAAGTGCCGAAAATTATCGGCACAACTGCAAATTATCAGTTGACACTAGAATGAATGTAGGTGTTCTTCACCTTACGGCTCGAACACCTAATGCCTTACAATCCATGTAAATTCATAGTTATGTGTTAAAGTGTTCTTCGCCTTACAGCTGAACACCTAACGCACAATAAAATAACGCCGGGGGAGGGATTCGAACCCTCGCTCCCTTACGGGAACAGGTTCTCCAGACCTGCGCCATACCTGGCTAGGCGACCCCGGCTCTTAAACATTACTAATCATCTCTTAGTAATTTTTTAAAAATTTCACTTATTTTCTCAGAGACTTCTTTAGCATCATATGACCTTAACAAATTATTAGAATCATAAAGCAACATAGGAGAAGATTCTAAAATTGCTTTTAACTCCCGTTCATCAGAGAAATAAGCTTTAGGATCAAAATTAAGTTCCCTGTGCGCAGGAATATCACTTAAATAAATAGGAATATTAAAAGAAGCAGCCTCTAAGACAACATTAGGCGTACCTTCAAAAACAGAAGCCAAAACAAACATATAAGCATAACTATAAAGAGCATTCAATTCCTTCCTCGATAAAGCCCCTGTAAAAATAATTCTTTTATCAGAAGAAGCTAATTTTTTGAGATATTCATAGTAATCTTCTTTATCTTTGCCCCCTGCAATAACTAAATTCTTATTCAATTTAGTCTTTTTAAACGCGTTAATAAGTAATTCAAAATTTTTTTCAGGCGTAACTCTACCTACACTAAGTATATAGCCTTTTCTGCTTAAAGCATATTTTGTTAAAACACCCTCATCCTTAACCTTAGAAAAGTTAATTATGTTAGGCACATATATGATGCTAACAAAACCATAACGCTTCTTAAGTTCATTTTCAAATCTTTTAGCAACAGTTATAACTATATCAGAAGATTTAATACCTACTACTTCTGCAATTCTTAAAATATTCTTTCCCAACCACCCCCATTTAGGATAATAATAGTCCTGGGATCTGTAATGCAAAACAACTTTTATTTTCCTTAACTTGAGCAAAGGGAGAAACAACCCACTTCCTATTCCGTGAACATGAACGATATCTGGTTTAATTATTAAAGCATAAAAGGTTGCCCATAAACTATAGATTACTTTCTCGATTTTTTTATGAGGGAAACTAGGAAATCTTATAATTTTTATGCCGTTCCATTCCTTAACCCTCTGATATTTACGCATTACTGCTATAGAAATATCAAAATCTCTTTCTAAAAGAGGATAAAGCAATTCAACCTGCTTCTCTATACCTCCTTGAAACTCAGGAACTGCTCTTGCTCCTATAACGAACAAACGAGGTTTGTGCATTACTTTTAATAATTTCTCTATATTTAAATATTTATGCGCATCCTACACATCACAACTTATTTAGAAGGAGGAGGAGCAGAAACTCATATAAGGTTGCTTTCCAAAGAATTATCTAAAAGAGGGCATAAAGTTGCAATCTTTTATCTAAGAGGAAATAATAAAACCCAAAAAGAGTTGGAAAAAGAAGGCATAATAGTGATTAAAGGAAATCAAAACATAAGAGGGTTTATAAAACTTTTAATATTTTCTAAAATATTTAAACCAGACATTATTCATGCCCATCTTTTGAAAGGTGAATTCTTTGCTTTTCTTTTAAAAATAATAAGGCATAAAAACTTACCTTTCAAACTCATAATAATGAGACATGTAGATTATTGGCCCTATAAACCACGAAAATTATTAGAGTTTTTCCAATCTCACATTCTTTATCCTTTCGCAGATAAAATCGTTGCTATATCTTATGCTGTACGCAACTACATAAGAGAAGAGATGAGATATACTTTAAAAAATGTTGAAGTAATCCATTACGGCATCCCTCTAACAAAACCTAAGTCAACTCCACTTTATAGACCGAAAAATGCAAAACATGTATTCGGTTTTGCAGGAAGATTGGTTCATCAAAAAGGATTAGATGTTCTTTTAAAATCCTCTTACCTATTAGATGCAAAATATAAGTTTCATATTCTCGTTGCAGGAGAAGGTAAACTTAAAGAAATAATGCAAAAGTATGCGCAAAACTTAAAAAACATTAAAGTACATTTCCTGGGATTCATCCACGACATCCACAACTTTTATGAAAGCATTGATTTTTTCGTATTTCCTTCGAGATTTGAAGGGTTCGGATTGGTAGCATT
>JALWJP010000148.1 GCA_026997215.1 Nanobdellati archaeon | reverse complement strand
ACGATAACCTTTAAAGAGTAGTTCTTTGCAGCGGTAAAGAAACCTTTTGCATCAACTCCGATGCTTACGTCCATAGATTTAATTTAATATAAAATGGTGCAAATTTAAAAATTGAAAGTATGCGGTTAGAAGGCATTTATCAGGGCTTGAAACAAGTAGGTTACGAAGTTTTATTTGAAAGCTCAGAACTACCGCTAAATGGTAATAAGGAAAAGTTTTTTGAAAAAGTAGATGAGGAAATTGATTTTCTTATATTTACAGAACACGTAAGGAGAACTCAGGATATAGGTGGATTAAAGTTTCTTAATATTAAACCTTCTACTTTGATTAAGTATGCAAATCAAATAGTTGAAATTATTGATGGAAGAGTAGTTATAGAACTAAGAGAAGATTATGCAAGCGAGGAGGAAATAATACAGATAAGAAAGTTAAGGGAAAAATATCCCTTTTTGTTATCTATAGACGATTTTGGGAAACAAGCTTCAAACTTTGATAGACTTTTGATACTTGAACCTAATTTCGTGAAAATAGAAGTAAACCTTTTTGATAGAAAAACACTTTGGAACTTGGTAAGCATTTTAAAAACTTATCCCGTTAAGCTCGTAGCAGAAAAAGTTGAAAACCGAGAGCAGTGGAAGATGGTAAAAAGTTTCGGCTTTGACTTCTGGCAGGGATACTATTCAAGAACGTTGAAAATTCCTGATTAAAAACGAAGAAAGACTAAACATCTCCTTTTGATGAAGGAAATGATGCTCTCTTCTAAGTTTTTTTTCTAAATTTAAAAGAGAGGTAAAAGTATGAGTAGTGTTCTCAAGCTTTATACCGCACTTGAAGAAAAACTCGGAAAGGAAACCGCAAAGATTATTACGGAAGCAATAGAGGAACTAACGAAGGAAAGGAAATCAGAGCTAAAAACGGAGCTTAAAGAAGACCTTGCAAAAGAGCTTGCTACAAAATTGGATGTAGAAAATGCAAAAAGTGAGCTTAAACTGGAGATAGAGAGAGTAAGAAAGGAAATAGAAGAAGTAAGAAAAGAAGTAGAACAAACTAAAGCAGAAATCCTTAAATGGTTTATAGGACTGTTTATAAGTTTAGTGATTTTCTTGATAGGTTGGAGCTGGACACTCGTTAAAATCGTAGAGCAAAAATGAAGTTTCCTTAGTTCTCCCCATATCAGAGGGAGAAATTTTCTCCAGTTAAAATCAAGTGTTCTCCTATAACTTGGAGAACTATTTTTGTATGATTGAAATTCAAGCTTCAAAAAAAGAAATGTTCCCTATGTTAATAGGGAATTCTTTGAAAGTTGTTTATATAAGGTTTGAAATAGTAATAAGTCTTTTCTCAATTTCCTTTCTTGGACAACCAAATGATTTATTAAACCTTGATTTGTCCATTATCATGGACAACAAGAGTTAAATTTTTTTAAGAAACTTTTGCAGAAATTCAACAACTTCAGGTTTAAATAAATAGTAATTTATGAGACCCCTCTTCTTTATCTTAACCAATTTGTTAGGGATTAAACCTTTTTTTACATAGCGTATCAATGTTCTATCACTCAATTCTATCCCATTTTCCTTAAGTTTCTCTAAAACCTGTGTAGTTGTAAGATAACCAGGTTCTTTAATTATCGGCATATACATTAATAATAGCGAAAATCCGAAAAAAGAAAATGCCGAAAATTGGACATTCGTTCTCCTATATATAGGAGAACACAAATAAATTATTTGAAAATCAATAAGTTTACAAAAGACTTTTCTCAAAGTGTTCTCCTATAACTTGGAGAACTGTTTTGTGCATATTTGAATTTCAACCTCTACGCTCTTTTAGGGGCGAAGTTCTCCTACAGTCTTTCTTTTGATTGAATAACTAAAACAAATGTTTTTGGTTTTAAGAGAAGATGAAATGGTATAGGAGAACTTTTATCGTTCTATGACTTTTTGCATTGGAAACCAAAGGCTAAAAATACCGTTCTCCTATATATAGGAGAACAAAGATAGAATTTGACATAAGAAGTTCTTTATTTTCAGGGAAAGAAAATTGTTCTCCTACATATAGGAGAATAAGCCGACAACGAGAAAAATAGACAAGGCGACAAAACGACATTAAAATAAAACTCTAAGATTATGGAAATTGAAGAAAGGATAAAAGAACTTTTAGGTATAAACAATAAGGAGAAAATAAGTTCTCTAACGAGCTATGAAAAAAGAGGTAGAAGATACTACAAAGTAATAACCTATGACCCTTTAACTAAGCGAGCAAAAAGGTATCATGTGCCAAGAACCTTAGAAAAGGAAATCTTATCTTTATGGAAGCAATATCAGAAGGAAAAGGAGCAGGCAAAAGAATTAGAACAAGAAGTTAAAGCCCTACTTGAGAAGTATAGGGATGCAGAGAAGATAAGAGAGGTTTTAGAGAAACTTGCTCAGGATAGCCTTATCAAGACCGCTTCAAGTTATACTATCAAAACTTATACAACGAAAGCCAAAGAACTTTTCAAAGAAAATATGGGAGAGCTTCTCAAACTATACAGGGAAGGAGTTTTAGAAAGACTTACCATTTTGCAAGCCCTATATCTTTTAGGAAACTTAAAAGAGATATCCCGTTCCTATGAAAATCCTCAATACTTTTTCAAAAAAGGAATCTCCACTATCGTAAGAGTGTGCAAAAATCAAAGAATTGAAAATCCCTTCGGGACTTTAAAAAACGACTTTTTTCTTTCTGGAAAGAAAACCCACTACGACTTTCTCCTTTCAAACTTTTTGGAAGAACTCATAGGAGATACGCTTTCGGAACTTCTCA
>JALWJP010000147.1 GCA_026997215.1 Nanobdellati archaeon | reverse complement strand
GTACTTATCTGATGGATATGCTCGTACTACAAAGGAAAAAAGCAATGAGAAATATGTTTATCAAGTTTCGTGGAGTACTAATGACAAAAGAGTTAAAGAGTTTATAAAATCTACGATAAGGGATATTTTTGGTAAGGAGGTGTATGAGAAAAAAGAAGGAAACACTTATGTACTTGTTCTTAGTGGTAGAGTTTATTACGAACTATTTTCTTTGTTTGGTAGGAATGCTAAAGATAAACGCGCTTATATAGCATTGAACTATAGCGAGGAGTTCAGAAAGGGTTTGCTCTCAGGTATGGTAGTAGGTGATGGTAGTGTTAGTAAAGATATAAGAATATTTTCTGTGAATAAAGAGTTGATCAATGATTTGGCTCTTATCGCCACATCTTTAGGTTTGTTCCCATCTTTGAGGAAAGAGCATCGTAGCACCAACTTTAAAGAAAATGTTGTGTTTTATGAGTTAAGGTTTTATTCGTCTGATGTTTCATTTTTCCAAGGATTGCTTATAGGAGATAAGGCTAAAAGATTAGTAGTGGATAAAGTAAAAGCCAAGAGAATTAAGCGCTTTGGAAAATTTGCTTTGGTTAAAGTTGAGGAAATAAAAGCTTTTGATGCAGGTAATGTTGATGTGTATGATATGGTTTTGGAAGGAGAAAAAACGTTTATAGCTGGTTATGGGTGGTTAGCAACTTATGATTGTGATGGTGACGAAGATAGCATCATGCTTTTGCTCGATGCTTTCCTTAACTTTTCCCGTGAGTATTTGCCAGATACAAGAGGCGCTAAAACCATGGATGTACCTTTAGTACTTACGACTGTGCTTAATCCTGAGGAAGTTGATGATGAATCTTGGAACTTTGAGGTCGTAAGCGAGTATCCACTTAAGTTTTATGAGGCAACCTTGCAATATAAAACCCTGGATGAATTAAGCAAAGAGGAATTTCCGAGTATAGCAGAGCATAAAATTAGAGCAGGACAACCATTTGATTTGTATTTTACATTAGAGCAGGAAGTTATGTTTGATGCTCCTATCCATTCCAAGTATGTGGAGATACCTGATATGGCAGCAAAGGTTAAGGAGCAGCTTGAGATTAGCAGGAAAATAAGGGCTGCTGATGAGAATAAAGTTGCAGAGGAAATCATTAAAAAGCATTTGCTTAAAGATATAAAAGGTAATTTAAGGCAGTTCTCAAGACAAAAGTTTAGATGTATTGACTGTAACGAGAAGTATCGCCGTATACCTTTAACAGGTAAGTGCACTAAATGTGGTGGTAATATAGTTTTAACAGTAAGCGAAGGATCTATAAGAAAGTACGTAGATGTGATCAAGGATATTATTGCTAAGTATAAAATCTCGTCATATACCATTCAGAACTTTAAAATTTTAGAGGAAAATATTGAAACGATGTTTGGGAAGAAGACCAGGCAGAAGAGTTTGTTTGGGTGAATCTTAACTTTTGGATAAGATTGCTTATCTGATCTTTCTCTCCACATCCTCTAAATCCCAAACCTTATAACTGTTGCTTTCTAACCACTCCTTTGCTTTCTTATCTACTTTCTTCGCAAATATGCCTAACCTTTCTTTTCTTTCATTATTATGCCATTGCACATACTGCAACTTTTCATGCAATTCATCTATGATGCTCTTAACATCTCTCAATTTCAAATCTTGCCATTTAACTTCAACAGCAAGCATCTCTTTAGTTTGCTCATTTATTGCAACAACATCAATCTCCTTATCTTTGTGCCACCATTTTCCTATTTTTGTGAAGTTTATAGGTTTAATGTCAGAAAGAATTTGTTTTGCGACGTCCTCAAAAATATATCCAAGATATTGGTTATATTCAGTAATAAATGATTTTATAAAAGAGAGATCTCTGTTTTCTATATACTCTCTATATTTTTCTATAAATGTAAAATAAAAGTTAAAGTAGTTATCTTTAAAAACATACCTTCTATTCTTTGTTTTTTCTGATAAGGTGATTGGTTTTTCTTGCTTCACTATATCCAAAGATACTAAAACATCCAAATATGAAAAAAGATGTGTCTTTTGAATACCGGTTTCATTTATTATTTCACCATAAGTTCTTTTTCCTTTTGCTATTGCTTTAAGAATGCTTTTATATACTTTAGGATCCCGTAACTCTTGATTTAATATGAAATCAGCATCTATAGATAAAATTGAGTGGGGATTAAAAACATGATTTTTAATGAACTTAACAAATGATTTTTGATTTCTTACTATGTTAAAGTAAGCCGGGATACCCCCTATAATTCCGTAATAATTCACAGCATCTATTAAATTTCCTTCTAGAAGATATGCGAGATGTTTAAACTTCAAGGGACCAAGCTTTATTTGACCTGTTCTTCTTCCAAATAATGGTGATTTATAACTGAGTATGTATGTTTCCATCATAGAGATCGATGATCCAATAACAATGATGTGAATATTCTTTAGATTTACCTCATCTAAAATATACTGCATTTCAGACAATACTTTTTTATCACCCTTTACTAGATAAGGAAATTCATCTAAAACTACAATGATTTTTTTATTTAAAGTGTTTAGATATCGGAATGCTTGTTCTAATGACTCAAAATGCTTAAACAAATCACTAGGAAACTTCTCCAATATTTTTTCAGAAAATTCTCTTATGTTTTGTAAATAGTTCTGCTCTTTGCATAAAAAGTATATGGTGTTTTCTTTATTTTTGATGTATTCTTTTACTAAGGTTGTTTTACCTACTCTTCTTCTTCCATATATAGGAATGAAAGAATAATCTTTTTTATGCTCTTCCTCTAAATACTCTATTT
>JALWJP010000146.1 GCA_026997215.1 Nanobdellati archaeon | reverse complement strand
TATATAAAATTGTTAGTATAAATATATCGTTAATTCAAGAGGTTACTATGATTAATATACTAATATTTTTTTCAATTTATTTTACTGTACCTAATAGAGATGCTAATGTTTTTTATAAAACTAGTTGTGAAAATCAAAAGGAGTATTTTCTTGTAAGTAATTTTTCAACGGGACAAACGGTAATCAAAGATGGTGATAATGTTATTTTTAATGGTAATATTCCAGATGAAGTTGATAATACTGAAATTAGGGCTTTTTATTGTTATCAAAATAATTTATATGTAGTTGTTCCTCAAGCTAGTGATATGGGAGTTTTGGCTAATTTAGTTTTATACAAGCTAGTAGATAATAATTTTAATGGTGTTGATTCGATTAATGATGTTTTAGCAACTTATGCTGTTAGTAGCAATAATACTCTAATTTATTATGACTGGCATGACCATTATTTTTATAAGGTAAATCTTCAAAGTGATTTTAGTAATATTGAACAACTTTTCTATACAACAAGCTATGATAAAAAGGATATAAAATATTTAGATAATTTAAATGCGATAGTTTATAGGGGAGATGATAATAAATTTATTTTTAAAAATACAGATATTGAAAAAAAAATAACTAATGACTCTCAGAAATCAAATTATCCCGTACTTGGAATGTTCAAAGACGATATAGAGAGTTTAGCAGAAGAGTTGGCGAAGTTTATAAATTCTGTTGTTAGAGAAAGAGGCGTTAAGGTAAGAGATGCGCACAATAAAGAATATGTTATTAAAGTAGATCTCGAAAAAGAAGGATCTTTAGGAGACATAGTGTTTTTATCTAGTTCTACAAGAGAGTATTCTCTAAGAAATACTAAGAGACTTCCTTTATTTCTTAAAAAACACCTTAAAAAAAATGGAATAAAGGTATTTAATCCGAGAGGACTTGAATTAAGTGAAATTAAAAATGTAAAAATACTTCTTGGATTAATGTTAGAGTGCATGTATCCCGATGCATCGGAAGACTCAGGAATAAGAGAGAAAATTAGACGTTTGGAAGAAAAAATTCCTCGAGATATTAAGAATATTTTTAAAGGATGGAGAGAAGAGGCTAAGACCTATATAAAAGAAGAAAATTCAAAAGAATTAGAGGAGTATGTAAATGCTTGGAAAAAAAGAGTGTTACAAACACCTAATAAAAAGAAAGGCGAAAAAATTTCATTAGTTAAATTAGTATATGATTTGGTTACATGGATATCTTTCTTTCAGGAAGATGTTGAAGGTTTGACATATCTCGAAGTTATTACAAGGACCATAACACAATCTGCAATTTATTCTTATTATAAGAGCGAAATAATTTATGAAGACTTATCTTCTACAGAATCTTTCTATTCTATTAAGGAGGCATTATGGAATATTTTTATACCTCTTGCTTCTAACGCCGTAGAATTAAATGAGGACTTGTTAGAAACAGTTTCATTAAAAGACAGATTAAACATGATGTCCATCCATCAGTCGAAGGGATTAGAATTTCCTTTAGTTATTGTAGACGTAGGATCGGATTTCACACGTGATCATTATTCTCAACGTTTTAAAAGATATCCTGAAAAATGCACGGATGGAAAGAAGGTTTGTCATATTAGAAGTGTTAATATGGAGAGTGAATTAAGACCTTATTCTCCTCTAGGTGCTCCTAAAAGAAGTGCTATTGACAGAGCTTTTGATGATCTGATTCGTCAATATTTTGTTGCGTATAGTCGAGCAATTGATGTTTTAGTACTAGTTGGATTAAAATCACAAATCAGTGATAACACAACAATAAAAAATGTGGCCTTAGGGTGGGATAGAAAAGGAAGATGGAAAAAAGAAAAAGTATTAGGTAAAGTTATCATGTATAAGGAAAGTAATGATGATCTATCAGAAGAATACCGGAATTTAAAGAGGTGGATGAAATGACTTTGTCGGTTAGAAAACTTCCTTATAAAATACCAGAATACAGTTTGACGGGGGATTTGTTGTCGTTTTTAAAATGTCCTTTACAATATAGATTATATAATCGAAACGCTCTTCCTCCTTCCAAACCGGTACAATTGTGGTTTGGAGAGTTCCTTCACGGGGTATTGGAAGAAGCATATATTGAGTGGTCTAAAGGGAATCTTAAAAACTTTCCTTTAGACTGGAAGAAAGATATTAGAGACATAGAACTGAGAATTTACAAAAGATTACAAGCTAGAGGACTTAATCCGCCTCCACCTTTGTTTTGTCCATATGATAAAAATTTTAAAAGAAAGGGATTATGTAAAGATAACCACCACCCTCATAAGTTGATAGCGAGTCAGAGAGCAGAAGCTGCTATAAATACCTGGGGACCTCATCTTTTTCCTTTGATAAAAGAACATGAAGTTAAGTTAAAAGGCTTAAGGAAAATGCCAGATATCGGAGAAAAAGAAAATAGAGCTAATTATTATGGCATTACAGGTGTTATTGATGTTATAAGTTCTTTAAATTTAGAAAAAGAATCCTCAACTAATAATTTGATAATAGAATACTTATATGCGAATAAAGAAATAAAAAAAATGATTGATAAATACAAAGATGGAAAAAAGGATTTTGAAATTATAGTAGATTATAAAGGTATGCGTAGGCCTCCTTTAACTAATAAAAATGAATGGAAAGCACATGAATGGCAAATATTATCTTATGCGTGGTTACGACATCAACAACCTGATGCAAAGCGAGTTATTGCTGGAATTTTATTTTATTTTAATGAATTAGTTCCTACTGCTGATGATTTAAAAATTCTTAGTAATGAAATAAAAGAAGAAAAAACCGATGTGATGCCTACACCAGAAG
>JALWJP010000145.1 GCA_026997215.1 Nanobdellati archaeon | reverse complement strand
ATTCTTTACATAAATATCTTTGCTTTCCTTGATTTGATTTACCATTCTTTACTGTCTTTTCCGAATTACAATATACGCACCTCATTTTATTTATTTTACATCTATCAACTCTTTAACTGAATACCCTCCAGTGACAAAATAAAGATAAAAACCACTGGAGGGATGTTATGAGTTATAAAGATTATATAACAAATAAAAAAGTATGAGGTATCCGGAGTGCGGAAGTGAAAAAGTAGTAAAAGATGGAGAACAACTTAGTAAACAAACCTACCTACGTAAAGTATGCCACAGAAGATTCACTCCGAACGCAACAAAATTACACAGACCTTCACATGTAAAATAAAAAGCCATAGAGCTTTACATCAATGGCATGTCAATTAACGCGATATCAAAAGTTCTAAACATCCCTTACGTGACAGTATGGATGTGGATAAACAAAGCAGGACAAAGAGCAGACAGGAGAGTAATAAGGGAGTTTAAGAAATTAAAGAGGCAAGGGAAAGTCAAAGCGGCGAATCTTTGCTAAAGAGTCTTTATATAGTGGCTATGGGTCTCGAGAAGAAGTGTAAAAAGAAGCCTTTAGCAGGATAGGGTATGATTTATGGCCAACTTTCCATTTTATTTGAGGGTAAAATTTAGGCTATGATAAAATTTACACAGTTATATGGACAGTCCCGACGGGAAAGCTTCAAAAAGAATAGTGGAGATATTGATAAATGAAAGTAATTAAAATTGAAGAACAACATCTTGGGTTAATAGCAAAACTACACAAAGAAAATTTTTCAGATGAGCATACAACATTTTATTTGGGGGAAGATTTACTTAAGGAGTATTATAAACAGTTTATAAATAAAAAAGATATTTTCTTTTTAGGGATAGAAAAAAACGGAAGAATAGTAGGTGTAATTTTAGGAGGAGATAAATATATCTTAGCAGTTTGTAGAAAACAATTTTTGAGGAATTATAAAAACTTATTAATTAAAGATATTATAAAAAGCGCATTAACAACTCCACGGTTTGCTTATAAATTGTTTTATGAAAGAATATTCTCAAGATTTTTCAATAAAGAAAAAATATTTGAAAATATAAACTTAGAGAATAGTTATAATATACTTTCAATAGTTGTTGATAAACGGGAAAGAGGAAAAGGATTAGGGAAATTATTAATAGACGAATTTGAGAAAATAAGTAAAAAGAATAATAAAGCGTTTTTAACCTTATCTGTTAGAAAAGCTAATAAAAATGCTATAGCTTTTTATAAGAAAGTTAGATTTATTCCTTATAAGGAAACAAATTTAGGATTATATCTTTATAAGAAAGTAATTTAAGGTAATGAATAAATGAAAACAATATGGATAATAAATGAGTATGCAGGCTCTATATATCATGGTATGGAATATAGACATTATTATATTGGAAAAGAGTTAGTTAAAAGAGGTTATAAAGTATATATAATTTCTGCTTCTTACTCTCACGTTTTTATAAAACAACCAAATGTAAAGGAAAGTTTTGAGTTAGAAAATATAGATGGAATAAATTATCTATGGGTAAAAGTTCCGAGATATAACCATTCTCATGATAAAAAAAGAGTTTTAAAATGGTTTACATTTACTTTAAAAACATATTTTTCTTTACCAATTAACTTGTTAAAAAAGCCAGATATTATAATTGTTTCACCTATGGCAACCTTTCCAATAGCATCAGGATATAAATGGGCTAAAAAGTTTAATGCAAAATTGATTTATGAAGTAAAAGATATATGGCCGCTAACATTGATTGAACTTGGTAGATATTCTAAAAATCATCCATTTATTAAACTTATGGAATGGTTTGAGAAATTTGCATATAAAAAAGCTGATAGAGTTGTTTCAGTTTTACCTTATGCTTATAAACATATGGAAAAACAGGGATTAGATATAAATAAATTTGTATATATACCAAACGGCATTTGTTTAGAAGATTATGAAGAAATAGAAAATGCACCTAAAGAAGTTTTAGATATGTTTCCTAAAAATAAATTTGTAGTCATATACGCTGGAACATTTGGTAAAGCGAATGCATTAGAGTATTTAATAAAGGCAGCAGATATTCTAAAGGAATATAAGGACATACATTTTGTTTTAGTTGGAAAGGGTATGGAAGAAGAAAACTTAAAGAGCTTGGTAGGAAAGTTAAATTTAAGAAATGTTACTTTTCTACCTCCAGTATCTAAGAAGCAAATACAAGATTTATTAAGAAGAAGTGATGTCTGCTATATAGGAGCTAAGAAGAAAAGGATATATAAATATGGTGTTTCGGCAAATAAAATTTTTGATTATATGTATGCTGAAAAGCCTATTTTATACGCAATAAATTCAGAAAATAATATTGTAAAAGATGCCAATTGTGGTATCTGTGCGGAAGCTGAAAATCCTAAATCAATAGCTGAAGGAATTTTAAAATTATATAAAATGAATAATAAAGAAAGAGGAAGATTGGGAAAAAACGGAAAAAAATATCTACTTAAATATCACACATTTAAAGTAATAACAGATAAGTTTGAGGAGATATTCAATGATTAAGGAAATTCCTTTTCATAGACCATATATTACGGAAAAAGAAATTAATGAAGTTGTAGACAGCCTGAAAAACGGCTGGATTACCATGGGCAAGAAAACTATAGAATTTGAAAATAAATTTAGAGATTATATTGGGAGTAAAAATGCTGTTGCTGTTAATTCATGCACAGCAGCTTTACACCTTGCTTTAAAAGTCATAGGTTTACAAGAAGGAGATGAAGTTATAGTTCCTTCAACAACATTTGTAGCAACTGCAGAGGTTGTTAATTACTTTAATGCCAAACCTATTTTGGTGGACATAGAACCAGATACTCATCTTATTGATGTGAACAA
>JALWJP010000144.1 GCA_026997215.1 Nanobdellati archaeon | reverse complement strand
GTCTTGTTCTTGTTCCATTATTCTTCTAAAGGTTATCTCATCAATTTTTCTAACAAAATATTCTTTCTCAGTTTCTTTCCTCGTCTCAATAATAATCTTTTCTTTACGTTTTAGGTATTTTAACCTCGTAATCATACTTAACAATGGTAAAATATAGGAAAGTACAGTTATTAAAGCAAATAAAGCATAACCTCCGTATGCCCAAATTTCTTCTTTGTGTAAATAATATAATTTAAGCCATTCCTTGCTTGCCAAACTTTTAATAATATCCTTCATAATATTCTGAGATTGTTGCAAATAAAGAGTAAGAGCAGTTAAATTATCGTGAGTAATGCTCTGCCTTGCTAATCCAAACAACTCCTCAACTTTCTCTAGTTTTTTATGCTCATTATTCATATTTATTCCTAAGGAAGCATAGTACTCTATTTCTTGTTTCAAAGTTTTAAGTGTTTCTTCCGCTTTTTCTAAAATCACTATTTTGGGATTTTTCCTCACATTAAAAGGCACTACCTTGT
The DNA here is from genome assembly GCA_026997215.1 of Nanobdellati archaeon. Classification (GTDB taxonomy): domain Archaea; phylum EX4484-52; class EX4484-52; order EX4484-52; family JAADEF01; genus JAADEF01. The sequence continues at coordinate 11,554 of JALWJP010000144.1, read as the reverse complement.
AAAATTCCTCTTTTTTGTTATTAATAATATGGATAGAAATGTTGTAATCGGCAGGTTGTTGATATAAAGGAACATATAATTTATATTCTTTTGTAAGAGTCTGCAAAGGCATCAACAAAAAGTATTCCTCAGAAGGAGTAACATTACAATTTTCACAATTAGTAAAAATACGCGTATGAACTTCTAATTTTTCATCCCTTTTATTACTATACTCAATATAAAAGAAGCGAGTAGAGGATTGAGTAATTTCATCCATATTTTTAGCTATAACATTAACATCCATATAAGTAAGATTTATAATAGGAGGAGTGTAATTATAAGAAGGTGCTATAAATCCGTAACCGCCACCCGATGAACCACCTCCGCCGCCTCCTCCGCCTCCTCCTGAAGATGATGAAGAAGACGAAAGCGATTCTGTATAAGAAAGAGATGCAGTATTATTATTATAAAGAACATAAATACTTATAGTTGCTGGTAGAGTACACGACATTAAAACAGGAGTGTAAAACTCATCAGCATCATAATCATAATCTGAGAAATATGTAGTTTCATCATTACATTTTACTAGATTAACCTCGAATAAAGAGGGATCAGTAATCTTATCATAATTGTTTTGGTGAGATATCTTTGCCCTAATAAATTTAATATAAGTTATACCATCGTTATTAGTTGTTAAAGAATAAGCCGAAATCTTTAACTCATTAGAAGTATCAAAACTCAATGTTAAGGTACCGTTATTTACAAAGTATTGTAAAAGAATGGATGCGTCATAATGAGAAGGAGTATCATTCAATTTTATAGATGAAATTAGGGAATTTCCATAACAGGTCATATCCAAATATTTTGAAGTATTGAGAAGATTAGCTTCTTGACAAATAATTTGCTCCGTAGCATTATAATCACGAGTTAAATTCATAGAAATATTCATAGAATTGCCCAAATATTTTCCATTTAAAAGTTTTGCTCTTATAGTGAAGTATTGTCCTCGATTATAAATAGAAGCTAAAGGCTCTATAATTACTTTTAATTTATTACCTACACTCAAGTTTTTAGGAGTTTGATTATTTGTTGAATTAAGTCCAACATAGTCCAAAGCATACACTTTTATAGAGTAATTACCTGTCATGTTCAACATAACACCATCTACTTGAGCAAGAAATATACCTTCACTCCAACTACCATTATAGAGCATTAAAGAAGAAGTATAATTGGTTTTATTGTAATCAGGATAAGTTATTTCCACAATAGCTGAAGTAACTCTTAAGTTATCACGTGCTTTAAAATAAAGATCTAAAGTTGTAAAGGCATTAGTAACAGAATAATTTGTTAATGTGTCATTTTCATTGAGATAACCCACATAATACCAGTAAAGTAGAGGTGGCTCAGTATCCTCGGGTTGTAAATCAATTATGCCTGTATCATTATAAGTTATTAAAACAAATGAAGAGTCATAAACACTAACATTTATAGAGGTGTTATCAGGATTCAATATTGCAAAAGAAGTTAAATTATAAGGAATCAAAAAGCCTGCAGGCTTACAGACAGCAGAAGAAGGTAAAGAAGTGTAATTAAGATAAGAAATATAAGATATCTTTTTTAATGAAGATTCTCCTTCAGCAAAATTTATATAGGTTGTGTTAAGAATGGTAAGGTTCAAAGTTATATTATAGAGATCCCCTCCTTCTGGATAAACATGAACGTATTTTAAAAATTTAGTTGTACTTGACAAATAAAGATTACCTGTTTGAGAATCATAATCATTACAGAAAAATATCTTAGGATTTCCAAATAAAATATTAAAACTATTTTGAGAAAAAACATTATTTGTTTGAGTAGAAATGTTAGCAATAACATCTACTCTTCCCGAGGTATTCAAATTTAATCCGGTAAAATTGAAGATATAACAAGGATCGTGGGAATCTATCTGAGCCACATATATCTTAATTTCTGATATGTAAGAAATATCTGTGCCTTCTATTTCTACCTTTAACTTATCTGTTTTAAAAGCATTAATAAATGTCACATTTGTAAAGTCCATGGAAGTGGGTAAATAAAAAGTGTTGCCAGAAGTTTCCTCTGTTTCCACATAACTCTCACTAGAAGAATCATAATAATAAATATGCAACCTCTCTCCCGAAGATGTTGCTCTTCCATAAATTGCAACTTTGTAAAGTAAGTAAGTATCTGGTAATTGAATAACTAAATTAGCAAAACCTTCGGTATATTCTCTAAAAGTAGCATAAGTGTCGTAGTCTTGATCTAAAGAATAATTAGCAAAATCCACATTTAAAGCAGACATTATTGTAGAATTAGGAGATAACTCATTACCTTCCTGCTGTTCTTGAGCATAACATTTATTCTCTGTAGACACAACAAATATTTCTGTTTTCGCTTTATTTTCATAACCAAACAACGTTTGGTTATACGAGATCATAGCTAAATATGATAAAGGAGTAAGATTACCTACTACTTTAACTTCTGTATAAAACTCATCTACTTCGCTCAAACTAAGATGGTCTTTAGAAAAATCTATTTTCGGATAAATAAGTTCAAAATACTTGTCTCCTGCTGAAAGCCATGAGAGATTATAGGCTTTGTAACTTACATTAGCATAAACAATAGATGGTTGAGGCAATACATCAACAAACCAATTCTCGCATATGATGCTGCCATTACTCACATTCATTCCTAAATAATGATAAGGCTCGTGTATTAATAAAGAGTTAGATGTGGTGTTAAAAAGCAAAGTTAAGTTGTATATATCTCCGTCAACTATCTTAAAGCAAAAAGTCATGTTGCCTGATTGATTGGCTAAGATACGGTAAGTAGGATAAGAAGAGTTTAGAATTAAACGACCTTCTTTAACTTCGAAGGTAGTGGTATTAGATATTGTTAAAGAAGTATTATCAAACAAAATCTTTATTTGAAGAGAATAGTTTCCCGAGTATCTAGGTGTATAAAAGAGATCATACTCACTCAAAGTATAAGCATACTCGTTAGTTATAACTTCCTTATACGATGTTAAATTAAATTTATGAGGATATTGAGACATTGTTACATTCTCTTGAACTATAGAGTCATTAGAAACATTATAAAAAGTGAAAATAGCATAAATATCTTTAATAACAGTGGCGTTATTACTAACATTGAATTTAATAGTAATTTCCTTGCCATAATCCACAGACCCAGGAGAATCAACAGTAATATTTGGCTTAAGAATATAAAATCTATAAACATCTTCTGCATAGTAGTTTCCTTCGGCATAAACACTTGCATTCATTAATTGTACCCCTTCATTTACCGCTTTAAAAGTATAGGTAGGATAAGGATACCATTCATGCGCTGTCAATAACTCACTCTTACTCTCCCAATAATAACTCTCATTAAGCAACACCCCACCTAATGTCTGTATTTCATAATCTAAATAATAAGCGCTTGCTCCATGCTGTTCATCATTAATATTTTGAATAACCTCTCCCAATGCAATATCATCACCTACGTATACGAAAGACGCGGTCCTCAAACCCAAATACCACTCCCATGCTCTGTACCTATAAGGATCAGAAGAAACATTAGCAAGCATTTGAAGTTTTGGTGCTAATACATAGGTGGTGTTAGAAATAGGATTAAAGGATGAACAAGTTAACCACTGACTGCCCCAACCAAAAGAAATATAATACTCTATATCTTTCCATTTCCAATACAGTGATTCATTTTGAAAAGGTGCTGAAGCATTAGCATAAAATAGTGCAGTATGAACATATTTATCAGGATTAATCTCACAATCAATATAATATATTCTCACATCCGTTGAATTTAGCCATAAAACATAATAAGGTGAACACGAACCTATATAACCTCCATTCTCATTATATCCTTCCAATAAAAAATTAACAACCGAGGTATTAGTAAATAGTCCTTTATCAAAAGGAAAATGAAGTTCAATCTTAAAATCATCATCATCGCATTCATAATCATACCATTCTTGACGATAAGAAAATTCTAATTCTTGTGTTGCATTGATACTTCCCGAGATGTATTCTTGCGAAATCACAAAAGCTTCATAAGCATAACTCTGTTTTAATAAAATAAGCATACTTAATGTTAAGAGAAACCATTTTAACTTATCCATAACAAAATATGGGTTAAAAATCTATATAAAAGTTAAGAGTTATCTTTTTAGTATGTTCAAATCATATATTTTTTATCAAGATGGAGGCGTAAAAGGATACCAAGGGGGTCTTGAAGATATTATTGCTAAAAGTCATAGCAGGGATGTAAAATTTATATGGCTTGGTATGTTTAACTTATCTGCTGAGGAAATACAATTTCTAGAAGAAAAACTTAAAATTCATCCTTTAGAAATAGAAGATGCCCTACAAAAATCAGAAACAACTCCTAAGATGGAAGAACATAAGAAACATCTTTTTGTAAGTTTCATAAACCCTTTAATTAACAAAGAAATAGAATCTGAGAAAATATCATTTTTCGTCTTTAAAAAAATAATAATTGTTATACGAAATAAAGATTATAGTTTATACAAAAAAACGCATGATCGTATAATGTCAAGAGCTAAATATTTATCATCTCCTACCTCTGTTCTCCACATCTTCTTGGATGTAATAGTGGATAACATACTTCTGCTTTTAGATAAAATAGATGATGAAATAGGAGAATTAGAAAGCAGAGTAATGAAAGAACAAGAAAATGTTTTAGAAAGCATTTATATGCTTAAGGATCGCATCATAACGTTGCGTCGTATGATTTTACCCATGAAGGAGGTCGTATATAATCTATCCAAGCATTCTAAGTTTGTTTCTTCCAAGCAAGTACTTTATTTCCGTGACATATATGAGCATTTAGTAGTTGCCATAAACCAACTCGATCTTTTCAGAGACTCTACTACCAACCTTGTTGATCTTATCATATCGTTATCCTCTCAACGCTTAAACGAAAATATGAAAATACTTACAGCCATCACCACTATATTTCTTCCATTAACTTTAATCACAGGTATATACGGCATGAATTTTAAATACATGCCTGAAATTAATCATCCTTACGGATATTACTTCACCTTAGCAGCTATGTTCTTAATTGGAAGTATGCTGTTTTACATATTTAGGAAAAAGAGGTTTATTTAAATCCCTATTCTTTAAAGATCTCTTTGCCTAATATCTCACAAGCAAACCTTATATCTATCGGATTCTTAAGAACAACAAACACTTCTTTCCTCAAATCTTCTTTATCTAAATCTTCTATTTCAAAATCATCCACGTAATCATTATTACTCAAAAGATCTTCCAATTCCTTTCTGCTTTTATTCACTAAAACGCTAAATGTAGTCATTAAAACTGCTTTACTTTGAGCTATATTGGCATCTTCACTTCCTTTAACCATGGTATCTACCTCCTAATTAATTGATATATCCTACACGTATATATTTTTAAAGGTTTTGCATAAAAAAATAAATATGACTATTAAATCCAAAAGCTATTTTCTTGAAGGTGATTACGAAATATTAGATGAAAAAGGGAATGACATAATCCTCTTCGCAGATTTTGGCAAGGCAGGATTAAAAAGAAGTTCTTCAAAAATATCAGAATTAGAAGATAAAAAAAATATAGCAGCATATGGAGTGTTAGGTAGTGTAAGAGGAATTCATTTAGTGGTAAGAAATACTTTGGCATTAGAAAATGCTAATAATATAGTATTAATAGGTAGAGAAATAATGCCTTTTTTCTCTTTCACAGGCTTAATGCTGTTAAAACAATACGGCATAGACGAAAATAAAAATATTATGGGATTTCAAGAGTATGTAAAAAATAACTATAACATGGTACCTTTAATAACACAAGTAGATCTAGACCTTCAAACAGTAAAATGGTTTCAAGATTATGTTAATGTAGTATGGATTGATGATTTAAAGCATTATACATCTATAAATCAGCAAAAGCATAAAGAAGAACGCCATAAAATTGCGGAATTAGCAAGGCAAAAAAATCTCAAAGAAAATCTGGAAAAAAACAAATTTAAAGTAAGGTTAAGTGATGTAATGGTGGGCAGTCATATTTATGAAGAAAGCATAAAAGATGCTCATAAACTGGCTCTACTTCAAATTTTGTTTTCAGGTCATGAAACTGATTCACAATACGGTAAGACCAAAGAGATAATAAATATGATGATAACCGTTAAGAATCCTTATAAAGAAGTATTTGAAAATAAATTGTATAATGAGTATGGCAAGGATTTGGTAAACCCTTCATTGTCCTCAGACACTTACACTTATGGCAAACTATTATGTTACTACAATGGTGAATTTAATCAGATAAAAGCAATAATTAAAAGACTAGAAAATAATTTAGAAGATCGTGCTGCCTTAGCATCTCTTTGGATACCTCAAAAGCATTTAACTGAAAAATCTAATCAGCCTTGTTTAGATGCGGTTCATGTTTTAATAAGAAACAACAAAGTTAATCTTACAGCATATATAAGAAGTAATGATATGTTTAAAGCTTGGCCTATAAATATTGCTGGATTAGCTTATGTTAACCACTATATCTGGGAAGAATTACACAAGAAATATGAAGATCTAGAATTAGGATATGTAACAACAATAAGCGCATCCGCACACATTTATGAGCAGGATTGGAAAGACGCATGGAAACTTGCACTTTCTTATGAAAAGGATTTTGTTCAAGACAAATTTGGTTATTTTGTATTAAGTAAAGAAGGGAAAGAATATGTTGCTAGAGTTTATGAAAACAATGGAAGATACCTTGGAGAAATAAAAGACCTCTGCCATATTAGTCTAAGAAAAAAATTGGTAAGGCTGTTTTCTCTTATGCCTGAGCATGCCAGTTATATAGGTGAAGTATTAGAAGGGTTATCTCGTGGAGGCAGCATTATAGAGAAATAAGAATTTTAAAGTTATGCTGAAAAAGGATAGTGTTATGGGATTCAATGAAATGGTGGAAAGTCTTAAGGAAGTACTAAACTCTCATTATTTATGTGATAGATGTACTGGAAGATTATTTGCTCAACTTTTAACATCCACTTCTAATAAAGAAAGAGGTTTAGCTATTAAAACATTTCTTGCGATGGAGATAGATGCTAAAGAGTTAAAAATAAAAGGATGTTCCTATAAAAACATAAATTTTAGGCATGCAAAAATATCTTGCAAGGACAAAGAGAAATGTGAAATATGTAACAATGTGTTTGATAAAATCAACGATTATGCATTAAGGATAAGCAAAATACTTGAAAGTTACGAGTTTAAAACATTTCTTATAGGAGTGATACCTTCAAATGAAATGATTAAGAGAGAAGAAGAACTCTGGGAAAATATAGGAGTAGAGTATGCAGAACCTATTAAAGAAGAACTAAGCAGAGAAATAGGTAAAGAGTTGCTTAAGATTATGCCGGACAAAGAAGTTGATTTTTCTAAGCCTGACATTACCATCATAATAGATTTTCAAAAAAATAAAATTACTAAAAAAGTAAGGAGTCTTTATATTTACGGTAAATACAATAAATACAAAGAAATGCCTCAAACTACTTGGCTTTGCTCTCATTGTCATGGAACAGGATGTGAAAAGTGTAATTTTACAGGTAGAAAATATGAAGAAAGTGTTCAAGATTTAATAGGAGAAGTAATATTAAACCATACAAAAGGCATAACCACTAAATTCCATGGGGCAGGTAGAGAAGACATAGATGCTCTTTGCCATGGATGGAGAGAATTTGTAATAGAAGTTGAGGAACCTAAAATAAGGACCATTGATGTAAAAGCTTTAGAAAAAGAGATAAATAAAAGAAACAAGGGTAAAATAGAAGTTAAAGATTTAACACTGGTAAATAAAGAGAAAGTCAAAGAAGTAAAAAATAAAAGGCAAAACAAAATATATGAGACAGAAATAGAATGTGAAAGGGATATAAGAAAAGAAGATGCTAAAAAAGTAGAGGAGCTTTTAAAGAATAAAACCATAGCACAACAAACTCCTTTAAGAGTCCAACATAGAAGGGCAGACCTAGTAAGAGAAAGAAAAGTATTTTATGTTAAGTTTTTAGAAATCAAAGGTAAAAAAGCTAAAATAGAGATTAAAACAGAAGCAGGAACTTATATTAAAGAGTTAGTTAGTGGAGATGAAGGAAGAACTCGGCCTTCAATTTCATCTCTCCTACAAAATAAATGTAAAGTTACTAAACTAACAGTAAAGGGATTTGAAGATGAAGAAAATTTATGAAGGCGCAGAAGCAACAATTTATGAAAATAACTCTGAAATAGTAAAAATTCGAAAAGAAAAAAGATATAGGCATAAAAAATTAGATATTAAACTGCGTAAAACAAGAACCAGATTAGAATTTAGGATAATGCAAAAACTTTATAAGAACAAACTGCCCGTTCCTAAACCCTTAGAATACAATGAAGAGATTTTTGAAATAAGAATGGAAAAAATTAGGGGGAAAGATTTAAAGCAGAGTCTAGAAAAAAAAGAAAAAGAACTTGCTCAAATAATCGCTAAAATGCATAATTTAAACATAGTGCATGGAGATCTAACCTTAAAAAATGTGCTTTCCACATCAAAAGGTTTAGTCATTATAGATTTCGGTTTGAGTTATCAAAGTTCTAGATACGAAGATAAAGCCATGGATCTTTTTATTCTTGAAGAAACATCTAAACTGGAAGGGTTTAACATGGAGAATTTTCTTGAGGAATATGTTAAACAGGCAAAAAATGCTAAGCAGATAATTCTCAGATTAGAAAAGATAAGAGAAAGAAGGAGATATCTATAATTTTTTAAACTTAACGCTGTAAGAATTTAAAGATGTGGGAAGTATGTTTAACGACATAAACCAGTATTATGGCCTAAAAAGAGTAGTTGTAGAATTTTCAAGAAAAGATGAAAACACATTAACATATAAAGGAGAGGTTATTGAAGAGAAGTTGTGTGAAGCACCTGAAAGAACAAAATTATGGTCTCAAGAAGTAAGAGAAACATTGCAATTAACTCCTGAGAAAATATATTATGAAATAAAGGAGTCAAATAATGCACCTCATAATCCTATTTTAAAAATAGAAGGAATGAGAGCTAAAAATGAGGAGGAAAAAGGGAACCTATATCACCTCATAATAGAAGCTAATATCCCTCTCATAGATTTTAAAGGAGTTTACCATACCCTGGGCTTTTCTTTGCCTTTAGAAGAAGGCACGTTTTATTTAAATAAGGCAGTAATAGATGCCAATACAGCAGAATTTGATTTAAGAATAGGTAATCATCTCTACAAAATTAAAGCAAACAGAAGACCATGTTATTCTTGTGGTATAACTAATTTGTGGGAAGTAACATATGAACACATAAAGAGAATAAAAAGATAAAAATAAGCATCTCTTTAGAGAGATGCAATAGTTTTCTTAAATTTATTCATGAATTCATCATCTAAAGGCAATGCTATATTTGCCTTATATTTCTTTGCACCTTCTAAGGTTGTATAACCTCTGCTTATGGATATGAATTCTCTTTCATCTCCGTTTTCATCTATAGCCTTTTTTCTAGCCACCTCTATAAAGTTGTTCTTACCAAACTTTATTTCTTCACTACTCAATGTTTCAAATCTTACATTGTTGCTTTTTCCGGATCTCATTGTATCACCTGTGTAGTTAAACCCTTTAAGAATACAAATTATTTTAAAGCTATTGTACGTGCAGATTGCCGTAATAACCTATAAATTGAGGTTTTCCCTTAAATGATATATGGATGTTGCAACCACATCAGGATTGGTTTATGACTTAGGTATTATCATGATACTTGTAACAATTTTAGGGATAGTAGCATATCTATTAAGGCAACCCATAATACCCGTGTATATCCTTGCAGGTCTTATTCTCAATCTTATCTCCGAAAATATGTTTATTATAGACGCAAGTCATATAACTGCGCTTTCTGAATTAGGCATTGCTTTTTTGCTTTTCCTAATAGGTATGGAATTAGATATCGACAAGCTTAAAAGCATAGGAAAAATAACAGTTATAGGTACTTCTCTCCAAGTTTTAGCTACTGCAGTTTTAGGCATTTTAACGAGTCTTCTTCTCGATTTAGCATTAAAAGAATCTATTCTCCTTGGATTAGTAGTTGCATTTAGCAGCACAGCCCTGGTTATAAAATACCTTTCTGATAACGATAAAATCGATAGTTTAGAAGGAAGAATAGCCATAGGAATGTTAATAATGCAAGACATCTTAGTTGTAATGCTATTACCCTTTATAACTCCTACTTCTTTTTCTTTGCAACTCATATTGATAATAGGAATAAAAGCTTTAGGCTTTTTAACTCTTACACTTTTACTTAACCGCTTTTTAATAAAGCAAATAATGAAGCATCTATACAAAAATCCCGAAATTGCGTTTATCTTTTCCTTATCAGTACTCTTTGTTTTCTCTATTCTTAGCACTATGCTTGGTTTTTCAGTAGCAATAGGAGGATTCTTAGCAGGTTTGAGTATGGCAGTATATCCTTATAGCTCGGTTATTGTAAGCAGAATTACTCATTTAAGAGACTTCTTTCTCATATTATTTTTCGTTTCATTAGGTTTAAACATTCACCTATCTGCAAACATTTTAAATTATATACCTCTTCTAGTAGTATTGGCTCTTATTACTATTTTTATTAAACCTATTATAATTACTTTTTTATTATATTTCTTTGGTATAGATCTTAGAACAAGCATTGCCACAGGACTTAGCTTAAATCAAATATCTGAGTTTTCATTAATATTGAGCATTCTTGCATTTAATGCAGGGAATATAAATAAAGAAATAATGAGTTTAGTTGCCTTATTATTATTCATCACAGCTGTTTCCTCTTCTTATTTCTTAAAATGGAACGACAAACTTGCTAAGAAGATAAGCAAAAAGTTTTCGCATTTAGATCACGCCACATCTTTAAATGAAAATGTAAAGAAAAAAATTGTGCGTGATCATATCCTTCTATTTGGTGCAAACACATGCAGTAGGTTGTTAATAGAAGAGATGTATAAAAAATACCCTGTAATACTTGTGGACTATGATCCTTTGAAAGTCCAACTATTAAAAAGAATGGGTTATGACGCTTATTACGGTGATGTTTTGGATGAAAGTACATTAAAGGAATTAGGAATAGGGAAAGCAAAAATGATAGTGTGTTGTATTGCTGATTTTGAAACCACGCATCATGTCGTAGGCATGACAAAAGGATTAAATAAGTTTGTTAAAATAATAGTCAAGGCTCGTAACTTTGACGAAGCACTCAAACTCTATGAAGAAGGCGCAGATTATGTTATTATAGAAGGTATAGATGGAATTGATAAAATAAGCACCATAGTTAAGAAAATCTATGATAATGAAATAGACTTGGATGCTTTAAAGAAAAAGGAATTGACATTTATTACAAAAGAAAAAGAAAAAGAGATATTGGCTATGCATCTTCCCAAGGATCTAATCGATCTTAAAAACAAAATTGAAAAAAATCTTTAAAATCTTCTTTACCTTAAAATAAATATGAATCGCTTGATTTTA
>JALWJP010000143.1 GCA_026997215.1 Nanobdellati archaeon | reverse complement strand
ATACAAAATGCTGAAGAGTATGATAATTGAATAGCAGTTAATGATTTAATTAATAATTCGCGCGATTACGAAAAATCAATAAGATCGTTATATAATGAACGAACTATGGAAAAAATATATAATACCATGAAATTAATTAATGATAGTAAATTATATATATGTGTTATGTATAATACATTATATTATATGAGTAGTGTTATGAGGTGAAACATATGAAAAGAAAAGGTATAACGGCAATAATAAGTATTGTACTAATGTTGTTGCTGTTAGTGGCAGTATTTGGAGGAGTGTATATGTGGATAACTAAATTCCAAAAGAAGACTCAAGAGGAAGTGACTAGTGGTGCAGGTGCAGCAACCTCAAAAGCAACTGGTTCTGTAAAGTATATGTTTAGTGTAGTTAGTATAGCAGATGATGGTTCTGGTAATGTACAAATAACTCTTAAGAATGATGGAGATACAGAAATAAGACAGCAAGATGCTTCCAATTTAATTATAAAGTTAGATGGAAGAGTAGTGGGTAGTGATGTAGCTAATGCTGCAGCTTTAACCACAGGTAATACAAACTGGGAACCAGGAGAGCTATTGCAGTTTAACCTTAATGGTGTTACATGGAATGATATAAACGATGGACAACAGCACGTATTTTATTTTGAATTAAGTAATCTTGGCTCTTCTGTGTCTTTCAACTGCGGTCCTTTAGATGTAGGAGAAACCGCTTGTTAAAAACTTTTTTAATTTCTTCTTTTTTATTTTATTCTTATGTTAAAGAAAGTTATATTAGAAAGTGATATTCTAATAGAAGTAGTGGATGCTCGATCAATTGATGAAACTCGAAACTTTAAAATAGAAAGATGGATCACAGAGAAATTAGGTAAGGAATTAATTATTGTTGCATCTAAAGCTGATCTTGTTGATGAAGAATGGTTAAAACAACAACTTAAATCATTGCCTTTTAAAACCGCTTATTTCTCTTATACTCAACGAAAAGGAGCAGGCAGTATTAAAACTTTACTTTACACTTTAACTTATTATATTAAAAAAAAGAAAAAAATAAATAAAGTTAAAGTAGGTATAATAGGTTATGCGAATGTTGGGAAGAGTTCTTTAATAGATTTGTTAGTGAGAGCATCTAAAGCTAAGCACTCCCCCATTCCTGGCTTTACTCGTGGAATTAAATGGATAAAGCTAAGAGATGATATTTTATTAATAGATACTCCTGGAATTTTTGATAGCGAGGAACTTAAGGTTGAAAAATGCAATATAGATCCTAACAAGGTTGAATGTTATTCTTATGTCATTGATTTCTTGGAGAGGATAAAAGATAAGTCACATAATTTAGAAGATTTATTGAATATTGAGGTAAGGAATAAGAAACCAGAAGATATATTAAAGGATTATGCGAAGAAACGTAACTTCATTTTAAAAGGAAATAAACTTGATGAGGAAAGGGCAGCAAAAGAAATTGTAAGGTTGTGGAATGAGGGTAGAATAGCATTTAAGTAAAAATTTTTTAAATATTAACCACCATTTAGTTATTATGGACATTAAAAAACTATATTTGCGAGTTAAAAAATGCTTAATAGCAGGATTAGTTATAACTCAAATGTGCTCATGTACTTTACATTATAACGCAACCATTAATTCTCGAAATCCTCATTATAGCGTTTATGGAAGAGTTTCTGGAACTTATACTACAAAGGAAGAAAAAAGAAAACTCAAGAAAGAACCGCCATATGTTGATTTGAGCGGATGGAGTATAAAATGATTAAGATACAAAACCACCTATTACTTTATCTTCCTCTTTAAGATTAATTAATTTCACACCACGAGCGTTTCTGCTTAATAAAGGTATGTTGTTTAAAGGTATTTTTATGGTGAGACCTTTTTTAGTTATTAAAGTAACAGACTCTTTTTGTGTAATATTTTCTGCAAAGGCAACTTCTTCACCTTTTATTAATCTTATTCCTTTTCCTCCTCTGTTATGTACAGAGATCTCCTTAACTAATGTGACCTTACCATAGCCGTTTGTTAACACTACTGCCACTTTATCATTATCATTCTCTATAGGTAAAATTATTTTAGCAAATTCTCTATCTGGCTGTTTAAATCTCATCCCTATTATGCCATGAGCCGTTCTGCTCAACTCTTTAATCTGATTAACAGGGAATCGTATTGCTTGACCTTTATTGCTTATGATTAAAGCGTATTGATGTTGCGGATTAAAGATCTTTACATCGCTTACTTCTTCATTTTCATGTAAGGATATGGCTTTTATCCCTGTTCTTCTTATATGAGCGAAATCCTTGATTTTAACCTTTTTTACATATCCTTTATTCGTTAAGAATACTAAATAATTTTCAAAATTCTTTATATTTATTATTTTTATGATTTTCTCATCTTTTTGCATCTCTTGGAAATACGTGTAAATGCTTCTTCCTTTACTTGTTCTTGATTGTTCTTCTATGGCATACGCATGTATATTATATACTTTACCTTTGTTACTAAAAAACAATAAAGTATCTTTTGAATGAGCATGTAGAACCTGCAATAAACTATCTCCTTCTCTTAACTCTATTGCTTTTACTCCTACACCTCCTCGCTTTTGCTCTTTAAATGTTTCTGCATCCACTCTTTTAATGTAATTTTGTTTTGTTAAAATAATCACCACGTCTTTTTCCTCTATTAGTTCTTCCGCCTCTATGACTTTAGCACCTTTTACTATTTCAGTTCTTCTTTTATACCCATATTTTTCTTTAATTTCTTGAGTTTCTTTTATTATGATATCATAGACCTTGTTTTCATCTTCTAGTATGGATTTTAGCTCTATTATTTTTTTCTCTAATCGTTTTATCTGATCACGTAATTCTGCCGCTCTTTCAAACTCAAGTGCTTCTGAAGCCTCTCTCATCTCCCCTTCCAATAACTCAATAAGCTGAGTTATATCCTCTGTTGAATCAATCTGCTCATACTCATAC
>JALWJP010000142.1 GCA_026997215.1 Nanobdellati archaeon | reverse complement strand
ACTCCTGACTTATCAAACCAAGTAAAAATTTCAAAAACGATAAGTGAGAAAAATCTTACTAATGAGCCCAAAAAACTAGATAAGGAAACCAAAAAGGCTCTTGTTGATAAGAAAGCAATCGGAGCATGGGGCGAAAAAGAGGTTTATAAAGTACTCAAAGAAAGGTATAGACAACAGGGAGAAATTATTGAAACTAAATCTGGATTTGAAGTAATAGATAGTGAAGGTAGAAAGATCGAAGTAATATGGCTGAATAAAAATACAGATGCAGGAAAGGGATGTGACTTTATTATCAGGCAAGACAGTACCAATATTGAATACATAGAAGTTAAGACGAAAACTGAGGAAAACCCCGAACTGATAGAAGTTACGGGAACACAATGGGAATGGGCAAGAAAGCTCTATGAAAATGGCGAAGGAGACAGGTATTATTTCTATGTTGTATTAAATGCTGGAGGAAAGAATCCCAAGATTTATACATTAAAAAACCCTGTAGACCTCTGGAAGGAGGGTAAACTTTATGCGCACCCAGTTAATTTTAGATTATAAAACAAAGATAACATTGCTTCAGCTACATATAATGTGTGGTATGTCTTGCCTTCCAAATCCTGGGTTTGCTAAATCTTTTTGCCCTGCTTTCTAAATCTGAGACGAATATGATAAGAGTATTTTGCACTAAGGTTATGAAAGTATTAGAATTAAACTAAAAGGAGATAGAGTAATGAGAGGAAAGAATTTGCAGCAGAGCAGTTACCTACATTCTTACAGAAAAAAAGATAAGGCAATACACAGTTATATCTGTGTGTAGGAAGTACAGCTTTTTATGTATGAAATGGAAGACAAACATCAAAACTTAACCCTATTAAAAACACAAAAGAAGACGGAATTAAAAAGTCTTACAAATAGAAGCAACACATAAGCATAATGTATAATGTTTTTAAAGCTATATAAGGAGGTAATAATGAGGTTTTTTGGTACAAGAAAGCCAAGGATTAACGGAATTATCGGGGCTTTAGAACTTGGGGATTGGTATCTTTCCCTTACTCCAGAGCAGCAAGAGAAACTTAGGAAATATTCCGGGCAAGGAAATACACTAATAAGAGGTACAGTGTCTATATCTTCCTTTTATCCTCCTTATACCCAGAAGCGATTCTTAGAGGAAGTCGCTTCAAACGCCTTACATGAAGATCCTGACTTTGCTATTCTAGTAGGTAAAAAAGGACTTACGGCAAACGGCAAGTGGATAGATCAACATTTTCTTTACAATACTGTTATAGAAGCTTTTGTAATGAAAAAAGACTATAAGAGCGCCAAGGAATACTGTTTAGACGAACTGAAACATGCTTCCCAAATTCAAGCAGAGTTAACTGCTACTTTTGACGGTAAATTGCCTCCTTCACTCCCCTTTAGAGACACTTTAATTGATATAGTAGTTAATGTAGAGAAGAATTATACAGAAGCAAAAAGTCTTGTAGAGACATTTGTTCGAGAAAAACTTTTGAGTCAGGAAGAATCAGCAAAGATACTCCAAGAAATAAAAACCGCTGAGATTAAAGATAGGATTAATAAATTATTTGAGGAAGAGAACTTTGATGAGGGTATTTTGGCCATTGATGACGAGATTAAAGAATTAGACAATATACATATATCTGATATATACAAAATGATGGGGAATCTTTTATTGGATAAAAATAAAGAGAAAGAGGCATTCGAATATTTCCGTAAGGCACAGACTGCTAATCCTTTAATAAGTGGAGTAGAAAATAAAATTAAACGATTATCTAAGAAACTCGGTATAGAATTAGATCAGAGTGAAATAATCCAGAAAAGAATAAATATCCTACAAGAAAAAGAGAAATCTGCAAATAACTGGTGGTCTAAACGAAACCTTGCAAATGAATATGTAAAGATTAAACAATTTGATAAAGCATGGTCTCTGTACAATGAATCACTCTTGTTAGCTGCTAAGGAGGGTATTTCTGGTGAAGGTATTTATCGTTACATGGCAAAAATGCTTGAGAAAGAAAAAAAATATAAAAATGCTCTTTTTTATTACCTTATTACATATATGGAGCTGTTAAAATATGATATAGAACCTCCAAAGTACATTACCCAAGGGATTGATAGATGTCTTAAAAAACTTGACATAAAGAATATTACTCGGGCGGATCTTTATGATTTAGTAAAGAGAACCAGGAATACATTAAAAATTCGTGATGCATTGGAAACGATGTTAAAGAACCAATAGAAGACCTAAATAAAGCACCTCATGAAAGAAAGAAGCAGTATTTAAAAAGCAAGGAATAGTATCTGAAATAAACTTTGAATATAAGCAGGGCATGTAAGCTCTTTTGTCCCGTTCTCCCAATCCAAGACAAGTATAATGAGAGAATCTATAGAGGAAGTTTTACAAAGGCTTATATTACAGAACATTTGTTGAATTTAAAAGAAATATTTTGATAATATGGATTAAACAAAGTCTCTAAAGAAAGATGAAGACGAAGTCCACTTCATTTCAACTTTTTGCTCTATTACTTTTTAATGATTTCTGATGAAGCAAACATAAGTTGCAGATAATCACTATTAAGATATAATATAGCACAATAATGTGATTGGAGGTAGTTAAAAATGAGAAGGCCGTGGTCCATATCTACAACTGTGAGGAATCCAGAGAGACTCCGTGCTTTTTTAAGAGTACTCAAAAAATTAGAAGGAGAACCATTTAATAAAGAAAACCAGATAAAATATCAAGAGCTCCTTATTCAGGAACGCCTCTATACTCCTACATCTTTGCCTCCAAAATACCGAAGCTACTACGAAAATCCTTCGAAAGACATGCCTTTCGAAATAACTGAAGAAATTTTCATGTTAAAGAAATATAAAGATCCCGCCATGAGAGGTCGTCAGTCTGTGAATCCTCTAAATAAACTTGGCTTTGCTATCGCAAGAGAAACCAGTGGACCAGTTAAAATTACAAC
>JALWJP010000141.1 GCA_026997215.1 Nanobdellati archaeon | reverse complement strand
ATATCTATGATATAGTTGATTATTTACTTAAATACGGCAATACAACTAAAGAGATTTTAGACAAAGTTGTGAAAGAAAGGGCAAGTTTGATTTACGAATTAAAAGAATTAGAGGAAAAAGTGCAAAAAGAGTATAAATCAAGACAAGAGGAATTAGAGAATTTGCTTGTCTCGCTTGAACATATTGTAAATAAATACACCCAAATAGATAAATTTAGAGAGTCAAGAAGCCTTTTTTATGTAAGTGGTTATATCCCGTGTAAAGATAAGGATAAATTATTAAAATCTTTATCCAAAATTAGCCCTAACGTTTTTATAGAAATAAGGGAAGTTGAGAAGGGAGAGGAAGTACCTGTGAAGATAGAGCACACACGATATGTTAATCCTTTTAAAGTATTTCTTGATATTTATGCTTTGCCTAAATATCGATATATAGATCCTACTGTACTCATGTTTTTTACATTCCCTCTTTTTTACGGTTTTATTCTTGGTGATATAGGTTATGGTTTAGTATTAGGTATTTTTGCTTATCTTTTAAAGATAAAAACTCCTAGGGGTAGTATAATGAACAATCTTGCAAAGGTGATGCTTTTATCTTCTGCATCAAGTATCTTTTTTGGTTTACTTTTTGGAGAATTTTTTGGATTCGAAAGCATATTTGGATATGAGTTTCATCCTGTATTACATAGAATGCATGAGATTAAGGAACTCATAGGGATTAGCATTCTTTTTGGTCTTATTCATATAAATTTAGGTTTGCTATTAGGTATTTATCAACAAATAAGATATAAGGAATATAAGCATGCCATTACTGAGAAATTTAGTTGGATTCTTTTACAAATAAGCATTGGTTATTTAATTTACGGATATTTAGAGAACTTACCTAGTTATCATAAGTACTTTGCTTACATACTTTTAATCTTTTCTATAGCTTTAATCTATGCGGGCGAAGGTCTTAAAGGTATCTTCGAATTGCCAGGCATTTTGAGCAATGTACTTTCTTATGCGAGATTAGGGGCAGTAGGATTAAGTTCCATAGCTATTGCTTATGTTATTAATGTCTTTGTAGAAAGATTTGTGGAATCGGGTAGTATTGGAGGGTATGTCGCTGCAATTATTTTATTCTTAATCGGTCATACTTTTAACATATTATTAGGGATTATAGGGCCTTTCCTTCATTCATTGAGATTACATTATGTGGAGTTTTTCACAAAGTTTTATGAAGGAGGAGGTAAAGAGTATAGTCCTTATGGTATATTAAAAAAGAGGTGATATAAATGGCTGAGGCAGGTTTAATGGCACTAGCAGCATCTATTGCTATAGGTAGTACTGCAATCGCAGCAGGTATTGCAGAAGCTCATATCGGTTCTGCTGCAGTAGCAGCAATGGCAGAAGATGAGAAGTTTTTTGGTAAAGGTTTGCTTATGACTGTATTGCCAGAAACTTTAGCAATTTTCGGATTAGTTATAGCGTTGTTGATATTGTTTAAGTAACCGCTTTTTTATTTTGATTGGTGAGGGAAAATGGAAGAAGTAATTAATAGAGGTGAGATTAGTAAATTAAAAAGAGATGTATTGAGTAAGGCAGAATTGGAGAGGGAAAAGATTTTAGAAGAAGCTAAGAATCAAATGAAAGAAAAAAGAAAAAAGGAAATTAGTGATTTGGAAGAAAAGTTATCCCAACAACTTGAAACATTTAAGAAAAGCGAAAAAGAAAGGGCACGTGCGAATATATATGGCCAAGAACAACAACTTAAACTTCAATATAGGGAAAAGATAAAAAAGAAAATTGATGAATTGATAGATAAAGCATTAAACGAATTATCTAACTTAGATGATAAAACTAAACGCTCTTTATATCGGATGATGCTGGAGTATGCATCAAAGGAATTAGAGAAATTTGAAAAGATAGAAGTTCCTCCTAAAGATAAAAAATTAGTGGAGTCTTTAATGAAAGGAGCCAAAGTTGAAGAAAATGACAAAATAAATTTTGGATTAATTGTTTACGGGAGAGGAGGAGAAACATCTATTAATCTTACGATCTCTTCCTTAAAAGAAGATTTAAAAGAAAGAGTTTTACAAAGGGTGGTAGATGAGTTATGATGCAGACACCTTTTTTATATACACGAGCTAAATCAAGAGGTAAGACTATATTGAGAAAGAAAGAGTATGAGAAGATGTTAGATTTATCTCCAGGAGAGATGTTAATATTGTTGCAGGACAAGGACCCTCTTTATAAAAAATTAATAGAATCTTATTCTATATACTTTTCATCCTACCAGCTCGTCGATTTTATTAGCAGACATGCACCTCCACAAGAAGTAGGAGAATTTCATCAAATGTTGAGGTTCATAAAAACAGACGATGTAGTAAGAGGGGTTTTTAAAGCATTGTGGACCAGATATCTCATAAATAATGTGCGTATATATTTTATAGGTGATGTAGAGAAGATGAATTTTGAGGAGTTAATACCTTGGTTGTATGATGTTAAACCTCTTAACATAGATGCTATGAGGTATTATTATGATAGGTCTTTACCTTATCGCATGCTTAAAAAAGCTAAACTTCCAAAATACGTTATCGATTCTATTATAGATGCTTCAAAGGAAGGTAAGTTAGGAGAAATTTCTTTTATACTTTATAAGTATTACTTGAAATTATTGGTTAATTACCCCTCAGAAATAACGAATATATTGAAAAGAATAGAATTTAATAGTTTGCTTTTAAAGATTCAACATTTGGGGCTAAGTGAGGAGCAAGTAATAGAATTATTCAAGGACGTAGATGTAGAATTAATAAAGGAATTAAAGTCAAAGAAGGAGATTCACGAGGGATGTTGTTTAATTCATAGTGAGGCAAAAGATTTTTTATATCATTATAAAAGAAAGGTTAATAGTATTGATGCAGTTATTGCTTATTTGCTTATTAAGGAATTACAAGCTATAAATTTAAGAATAGTATTAAAATACAAAGCACTAGGCTTAAGTAAGGAAGAAGCAATAAGGAGATTAACTTTTATAAGGTGATAGTGTGGTTATTGCTGTAATAGGTAGTGAAGGGTTTATTAAAGGATTTTATTTAGTAGGCATAAGCGATGTTCATACTATATTACCAGAGGATAAGAAGAAAGTAAATGAATTAATGGATGCCATGCTTTATGAAAAGAAGCATAAACTTATCATAATAGAGGAATTTGCATTTAATATGTTAACAGAGGTATTAAAAGATAAATCTATTACTTCTGTTAATCCTTTAGTCTTTGTTATTAGTAAGGATAAAGATACTGATGAAAGTTTAAAACTCATGATGAAACGCGCTTTAGGTATAGATATGGAGAATATTTAAGGTGGTGGTTATGCAAAAAGGTAGAATTTATAGAATATCAGGACCTGTTGTTGTTGCCGAGGGTATCAAAGCTAATATGTATGATGTTGTTTTTGTAGGTAATGAGGAGTTAATGGGGGAGGTAACTCAAATAAAAGGCGATAAAGTAATTATTCAGGTTTATGAAGATACTACGGGTTTAAAACCTGGAGAACCTGTGATAACTTATAATGAACCTTTGATGGTAGAATTAGGACCTGGAATTTTAAAGTCCATATATGACGGTATTCAAAGGCCTTTAAGCGTGTTACAGGAAATGCAAGGTGATTTCATAAAAAGAGGTGCTAAAGTTAATGCTTTGCCTCGGGACATTAAATGGGATTTCAAGCCGTTAGTGAAAGTTGGAGATTATGTTAAAGGAGGAGATATAATTGGTGAAGTTAAAGAAACAGCGACTATAACTCATAAAATACTGGTGCCTCCAGGAGTAGAAGGAAAGATTAAGGAAATAAAAAAAGGTAAGTTTACTGTTGAAGAAGTGATAGGTGTTCTAGATAATGGTTATGAATTGAGGTTGATGCATAAATGGCCTATTAGAAAACCACGACCATATATTAAAAAATTACCTCCTGAGGTTCCTTTACTCACAGGTATGAGAATATTGGATGCGCTATTTCCTTTAGCAAAAGGAGGGACTGCAGCAATTCCTGGTCCTTTTGGATCAGGTAAGACAGTTACGCAACAAAGTTTAGCAAAATATTCTGATGCTCAAGTTATTGTTTATGTAGGGTGTGGTGAAAGAGGTAATGAGATGACTGAGGTATTGGTTGAATTTCCTGAATTAATAGATCCTAATACCTCCAAACCATTAATGGAAAGAACCGTGCTTATAGCTAATACTTCTAATATGCCTGTTGCTGCAAGGGAAGCAAGTATTTATACAGGTATTACTATAGCCGAATATTATAGAGATCAAGGGTATGATGTGGCATTAATGGCTGATTCCACATCTCGATGGGCAGAGGCAATGAGAGAAATTTCTTCACGATTGGAGGAGATGCCTGGAGAGGAAGGTTATCCTGCAAGATTGGCATCTAAATTAGCAGAGTTTTATGAAAGAGCCGGAAGGGTTGTTACTTTAAGTGATGAAATAGGTAGTGTTACAGTTATAGGTGCTGTTTCACCTCCAGGTGGTGATTTTTCTGAGCCAGTTACACAGAATACTTTAAGAATTGTAAAGGTCTTTTGGGCTTTGGATGCTAAATTAGCAAGCAGAAAACACTTTCCTGCTATTAACTGGTTACAAAGTTATAGCTTGTACAAAGAAACATTATCTAATTGGTTTAGAGAACAAGCAGGAGAAGATTGGGATAATCTTATTAACAAAGCAATGGCTTTATTACAAGAAGAGGAAAAATTGCAGGAGATAGTGCAGTTAGTGGGTAGCGATGCTTTACCAGAGAGTGAGCAAGTTAAACTGGAGATAGCAAAGATGATAAGAGAGTTCTTTTTACAACAGAATGCTTTTGATGAAGTTGATGCGTATAGTAGCGTAGACAAAACTAAAAAATTGTTAGAGATGATATTATGGTTTAATGAGCAAGCAGAAAATTTACTTAAAAAGGGAGCAAGAGCCAAAGATATTATATCTATCAAATCTAAGAATAAGATTATAGAGATACGATATGAGAAGGATTATGCAAGTAAGGTTAAAGAAGTTAAAGAGGCTATAGAGGAGGAGATAAAAGAAGTAGAAAAGAAACTTAATATTTGAGGAGGTGAGTATAAATGAGCTTTAAAGAGTATAGGACTATAAGAGGGATAGAAGGTCCTTTAATCTTTGTGGAGAAGACTCATGCTGTTAGTTACGGAGAACTTGTTAAGGTTAGACTTGAAAATGGAGAAGTTAAATTGGGTCAAGTTCTTGACACTAGTAAGGATTTAGTAGTAGTGCAAAGTTTTGAAGACACAACCGGTATTAGTTTACAAAGCAGTGTCAGGTTTTTAGGAGACACTTTTAAACTAAGAGTTTCTGATGAGATGCTAGGAAGAATATTTAATGGAAGAGGTGAGGTAATAGATGGAGGATTAGACATTGTTAAAGGTGAAAAAGTAGATATTTTAGGTAGTGCGATTAATCCTTATTCTCGTACTCCTCCTGCAGATTTTATTCAAACAGGTATTTCTACCATAGATGTTATGCATACTTTAGTGAGAGGTCAAAAATTACCTATATTCTCAGGAAGTGGTTTGCCACATAACGATTTAGCTTTACAAATTGCAAGACAGGCTAAAGTGAAAGGGCAAGAAGAAAGTTTTGCAGTAGTGTTTGCTGCTATGGGTATAACTCATGAAGAGGCACATAAATTCATAAAAGAGTTTGAAAGAACAGGTGCATTAGAAAGAGCAGTTATATTTCTTAATTTAGCAAGCGATCCTGCATCTGAGCGTCTTATTACTCCTCGATTAGCTTTAACAACTGCGGAATATTTAGCATACGAAAAGGAGATGCATGTTTTAGTTATTTTAACAGATATGACTAATTATGCAGAATCTTTACGTGAAATAGGTGCGGCTAGACAAGAAATTCCAGGTAGAAGAGGTTACCCTGGTTACATGTATACTGATTTTGCAACTATTTATGAAAGAGCAGGTATGATAAAAGGTAAAAAAGGATCTGTAACACAGATGCCTATATTAACTATGCCCGGTGATGATATTACTCATCCAATTCCGGACCTGACAGGTTATATTACTGAAGGACAAATTGTTTTAGGAAGGGAGTTACACAGAAAAGGTATTTATCCTCCTATTGATGTGTTGCGCGGATTAAGTAGGTTAATGAATAATGGAATAGGCAAAGGCAAAACGAGAGAAGATCATAAAGAGGTGTATGAACAACTTTACACAGCTTATGCTGAAGGTAACGATTTGCGCGGATTAGTAGCGATAGTAGGTAGAGAAGCTTTAAGCCAGAGAGATAGAAGATTTTTAGATTTCGCGGAAGCTTTTGAAAATAAATTTGTTAAACAAGGTTTATATGAGAACAGGAATATAGAAGAAAGTTTAGAATTAGCATGGGAGTTATTTAGTATGATTCCTGAGCACGAGTTAGTGAAATTAAAACCAGAGACTAAAAAGAGATACTATAAAGGTTTTAAAGGTGAGGAATAAGATGTTGATGACGATTAGAGGAGAAGATATTATAAAAGAATCAAAAAATTTAGAAGAATTTTGGGAATTGTTAGATGAGATTTTTAGCAAATATGGTATTAAACCGGAGGAGAATGCAGTATTTGTTAGTATAACTTGTCCGGACGATCAATCCTCTTCTGTTCTCTCTTATATTGTGACCAGAAATAAATATGAGAAAGATAGAAGTAAACATTTTTTGGTTTATAATCGGAGTGTGTTTGGAGGTATTTTTGTACCAGGTTATAAAACATTTGAAAGTTTGATTCCTGCAGCACATCACATACCTAAAAGTGGTAAAAACCTAGTGGTTTTGAATTTCACACATATAGGTTATGAAGAAGAAACAGGAGAGTGGGGTAAATTTATAAGATACGGGCATGATCATGCAAGTTCTAGTTGTGGTGCTATTGTTACTTTATATTCTTTAATAAAAGAAGGAAAAGAGATGGTAAATGATGAGGATTTAAGAGAGTTAGGTATGTTTCTAAGAAATATTATGATAGAGGAGAATATAGAAGAAATACCTCGAAACGAGCACATTCTTCATTTGACTTTAAAAGCTTTTGAGAGGCAAAGTTCGTGGTTGTTGGAGCAACTTCAACGTTTATCAGAAAGAGAAAAAATTAATATTTTGTACATAGGTGGTGTAGAAATAGATATGGATAAGAAAGAAGAATTTAATGATAAAATATTTGTGAAAAATATTACTTATATAGAAAGAGGAAAGAAAGTTGAAAAAATATTATAGAGGTGTTTACATGCTTTTACAAAAATATAATGTGATAGGTAAAGAAGAAGTGTATGCATACATTAAAGAGAAATTAAAACAAGAATTGAATGGTAAGGAAGTTTATACACCTCGTGAGTTTGTATCTAACTTAAGATTAGAACTTTCTAAGAAAGGTATTGAGTTAAACAGCCCTCATCAAAATGCTATCTTAGGTATTATATCATGCAGAGATGAAGTAGTTAAAATTCCGGAGGGATTAAGAGATCTTAATTATATGGATTTTTCCTCGCTGGGAGCCTTATACATAAGTGGTAAAGAAGGTTTAGAAGTTTTAGCACACCATTTACCTGAAGAAAAAGATAAATGGATAGTGTTATTGCATTTACCTCATATAGGATATGATATGGAGAATGAAAAGTTTGGTTATATAAGAAGGAAGGGTCAGAAAAGTGATTCTCCTTGTTGCGGTGCTCACGCTTTTTTAAAAGAATCTAAGAAAGTCAGTGGTAAGAACTTAAACCCTTATACAGAACTTCATCTTATTTATCAAGTAATTGCTAATAAAGCTAAGGTGAAGAATGATCCTTACGAATGGACAAAATCCCTTTATAAAGAAAATGCTTTCTATTTAGCTGAAGCTTTAATAGAGGTTGTTAAAGAAAACGCTTTAATGGGTTTCTTTTATTTACCTTACTTACAAGTACATGTGCAGGATAATGGTATGAAAGAAGAGGGCATTCATTATGATGTTTTTATTCCTTTAGAATTTCGGATTTTTTATCAGAATGATCAGAGGTGATCTTTTTGGAAAATGTTAAACCAACACGAAGTGAATTGTTAAACCTTAAAAGAAAGGTAGTATTAGCTGAGAGAGGCTACAATCTTTTAAAAAGGAAAAGAGATGGTTTGATAATAGAGTTACGAAAGATGCTTAAAAATGTGAGAGAGACTCGGAAAGGATTGGTGGAGAGGATAAAAGAAGGGGAGCAACTTATAAAGGAAATACAACTTTTAGAAGGTGAATTTGCTATTAAAACATCAGCTTTTTACTTAAGGCAATCTCCTTTTCTTAAAGTAATTACAAAGAACCTTATGGGTGTTAAGGTTCCGGAATTAGAGTTTGAACTTAAAAGAATCGAGGATGAAGAATACAATAAAATGGTATTAACATTATCTCACGATATGATAAAAGCAATTATGCTTTATGAAGACATTATTAAAAGAATTGTAGAGACTGTTGAAATAGAGACTGCTTTAAGAAACCTATTAAAGGAAATCGAAAGTACAAAAAGAAGAGTTAATGCTTTGGAGAACATTGTTATTCCAAGATTAAAAGAACAAATAGCGTGGGTTAAGATGATGTTAGATGAAGCAGAAAGAGAAAATATTTTCCGCTTAAAAACAGTTAAAAAGAAAAAAGCAAGCGAGGGATCTTAATGAACATTCTCGAGATTTTTTTACAAGCAGAAGCCGTGGAAATCGGAGGTAAATATGAAATATTTAAGAATACTTATGCTCCATTGCGCGTGGATTTTACTAAGTTATTAGATAAACCAAGATATTTTGATATGCTCACTGATTTACTTGCTGATAAGGTGAGAGAATCTAATCCCGATAAAGTCGTTGGTGCTTTTACTTCAGGAATCCCTTTGGCTACTGCGGTGAGCTTGAAAACCAATTTGCCTATGGCTTTTGTTAGAAGAGAACCTCATTATTATGGCGGTTCTAAAGTAATAGAAGGTAGAATAGACGAGGATGAAAATTTAATCTTGATTGATGATGTGTTTAGTAAAGTAGAGAATAATGAAGCATATATAAAACATTTAAGGAATTATAATTCCAAACCAATTACTATGTTAGTGATCTTTGATTACAATATCGTTTCAAAAGTTAAATTACAAAAATATAATGTCGATCTAATTTCCTTGTTTTCTGCTAAGGAATTGCTCAACAAACTTGAAAGATGGGGTAAAATAACGAGAGAAGAAAAAGATGAAATTTTAGAAAAACTAAAAAAATGTTGATCTTACCAAGTACATGCTTGGTATTTAGGTACAAGTTTTATTTTCATTTGACATCCTTCAGGAGCAGCACCATCATCACTGGGCCCTGTGGTGAAACCGTCACTAGAGCACATCCAACCACTGTTGTGGTGGTCTCCTCCTTCTTTACACCATATACAATAACATACTTTTATTTTAGATAGTATGTCGTCTGCGGTAACGCTTGCTTGGATTTGACTCCAAGATGTTTTACATTCACCACCTAAGCATATCTGTTCTGCTGCCACAGTTCCTCTTCCATACAACACACCTATACCTGCTTTGTCATTAGCAGTTATTAATCCTGAAACACCTTTTAACTCTAACATAGTTCCTATTCCACTCACATATTTAGTATCTAAGGTTGCAGAGTCTATGGTTAAAGCACTAGTTGACAAACTCCCTACACCTGTTATGCTTCTACCACCAGCATTATTTCCTCTCTGCAATACTTGAGCCAATGTTTGTAATTCATTGTTTGGATCTGCATCTGCATCATTAACTTCATCAACAACACATCCTCCGCTGTTAGATAAACATATTTGATTGCTTGATTTTGTTAGTGTTTGTATTTCATTACTAGGATCATCATCATTGTTACCGCAAACAATGTTGCCGTTAGCATCTGTATGCAACCTTTTACCTGCACCGCAGATGATAGAAGGTAATCTTACATTTCCATTAAATACTGCATTACCACTAACAACAATACCTCCATTAGAAGTTAATCCTCCTACTGTTATTGGGTTGGTTGTAGATGCTCCATTATTTGTTATGTCTTGTAATGTATCCTCTATTATGCCTGAGTCTATTCTACCATTATTATTTTCATCCAAACTTTGTGATGACGTAGGAGATAAGGCTATTTGTTGTAATGGATGCCAAGGTAGTGCTGTGTTTAGAGCAAAAGCATAGATTGCCATGCTTATTATGGTTAAGGTTATTGCTATTATGCTTAATCTAGAGGTTAAGGATGCCATAATATTATTTAAATAGAAGGAGTATATATATTTAACGCCTATTTTTACACTTTAATTCAATAATTTAATTTTAATTTTTTATGCTCTATTACTATTTTTGAAGAACTTTCACTTATTTTGTTTATGATATGGGCGTTAGTTAAAGTATGTTGCGAGATGTTTGTACATTCATATTCCCAAGAATTTTCTGTTTTTAAACCATAAATATAATACCACAACATTATTTGATCACAGAGCCATTTATTATGGGGGTTTAATGTTATTCTCATTTTTTTGAATTCCTCTATTCTATTCTTTAAAATATCTTCTAATCTTTTACCTTTGCTACCTATCCAATCTATGCCTCCTAAACTATTACGTATCCATAATAGTCCATTAATACCCTCGCTTTCAGTTTTAAAAACTCTATTTTCTTTAATTATATTGCCTATTGTATGCTCCACTATTTTGTGAGATCGTTCACATACATTTTTTAGTACGGGTGTGTGCTCGCAAATATGAATTATTACATTATCGAATAAATAAGGTTTTTTGAACTGCCATTTTGCTTTTTTAAATTTCAATTCTATTAAGCCATTTCCTTTAGGGTAATATCCTTTTTTAATCAACATGTAATCAAAATAAACACCAAATACTTGTTTGAGGTAGGGAATAAATATGTGTTGCATCCATAAAGATGAAGGAGCATAGATCACATCAGTACCTCCTATGATTTTAATCTTTGTTTTAATATTGTAATAAGCAAGGATGGGCATGATGGTTTGTGCGATAAGGTTTGATGAACCTGCAGTTCCTACTTCAATAACATAATCTTTACGAGAAGGAAAAGAGAATTTTCGTCCTTTTATTATTACTTTTGTAGAACCTATGTTTGCGTCCACATCTATTCCAAATAAATCTAATGATTTTAAAGCAGCCAAGTGTTGATGTTTTAAACCTGGAGGGTCTCTTTTAGCTCTAACATTGATTATTTCTATATCTTTTTTTAGAATGGCGGCTAAACTTGCTGCTGTTCTTATTATTTGACCACCACCTTCTCCGTAACTTCCATCAATTCTTATCATTTTTTAACGCCTCTTTGGATAAAACTTTGGCATAACTTCTTCCATAATCTTTTCTTAATCTAATAAATTTGAGATTTATGCCGTATTGCGTTAAATCTGCATATTCTTCAAATATATCGGGGTAATGAGTTACAATTCTTCTAATTGTCTCGGGATGTTCGTTGGTTTGCCTAGCAATTTCTCTAATCCATAATCCCCCTGGTTGATCTCGAAGAACAGCAACTATTTTTTTAAGGATTTTTATTTGCTTTATGATCTCACCTTTTCAAACCATATAATATTCTCTTGCATAATACCTACTTTTTGAGTTCGATTACGCATACACCATCTTTCATTTCCTATTTCTATCTCTTTTACTTCCAAACCCTCTTCTTCTAATAACTCGGCAAATAATTCGTCACTTTTCACCACACCGTTAGGGAAACAGCCTTGACCAATAACAATACTCCCTTTTCCTCCTTTTATTAATATTCTTGCCATTTCTTTGGCTACTTGTTTCATATCTTTAAAGTATGCTTTAGCTATAGAATTGAGTTTATATTTTCCATTAAAGACATCTTCCACTTCTTCACTTATGTTTTCTCCAATGAATGATCTTACAGCAGGTTTAGAATATTTAGGAGATAAAAAAAGGTATTGTTCTATGGCATAAACATTAGTATATTCTATTTTATTGAGATAAGGAGGGGATGTAATTACAGCAGTTACAGAATTATCACTTATAGATCTTAGAAAGCGAGCGTCTTCTTTTCTTATGTCTATTTGGTTTTCATTGCCCTTGAACTTTATTTTCTCCAAATCGTTAATCATTTTTTTAGCTATTGACTTGAACTTTATGCGAACAGGAGGAAATCTTCGATTTTTGTTAATTCTTATACTTCCTCCATGTTTTTCTGCATATGTGCATATAGTTGCAGTGTTCATGAGACTTACTAAAAAGAATTCTCTTAATTTCTGTACTGTGCATACTTCATTTATTATGTTTTTAAACGCTAATATTTCGTGTAATGCACGAGGGGGAAATGCTTTTTTAACGATTGGTGGGTAAGAAGATGTTTCTATTTTTTT
>JALWJP010000140.1 GCA_026997215.1 Nanobdellati archaeon | reverse complement strand
GAAAAGGAACATCCATTATATTACTATAACCGGTAAATCTAAGTTCATAAAGACTGTTTCTTTTTTCAATAAATCTTTTAAAAAGTTCCCACTTTAAAAATCTTCTTCCTAAAAGGTCAAAAGGCGTGGGGAGGAGTTTACAAAGATACTGTAAAGAACCATCTGGAAACAAAATTTTTGGCATAACAAGTCCAACATCTGGATTTTCTTCCATAAAGTAGTAAAGCTCCTCAAGTACACTTCTCTCAAAGTAAATGTCAGGGTTCAAGATGAGGTGATACTTTACCCCTTCCTTAAGAGATCTTCTTAGAGCTATATTGTGAGCCTTCCCATAGCCGAGATTTCTCCCAGTAAAAATATATTCTACCCTTTTATGAAAGCCTACATATCGTCTCGCTATATCTTTTTCTGAGTTATCAATTATAAAGACTTTAATGCTAAGCTCTGTGTTCAGAAGGCTATCCAAAACTTTTTTTATCAGTGTCCTTTCAGTATTATAAAGGACTACCGAAGTGTTTAAGTTTCTCATGACTTATTTAAGAAAAGCATAACTACCAAAAAGCCCAAGTTCCTCAATTTACCTTGTTTAAAAAATTTAAATTTTAAGATATTTTTTAATCTTAAAAATGCACCAAACTTTGGAAGATTAAGGTAGGCGAAGAGAATCTCTTTTTTATTAGAAGACATAGTGTCTTCATACATATCCCAAAACTCTTTAGCCTGCTCAAAGGTCCTTATAATAGCCTTAAAGGCTTCTTCAGGGTTTTTCATGAATTTCCTGTAAAAATAACTAATAGAATACTCCCTAGCCCCTGTATCCTGAGCCTCGTGCTGTCTGTATAAAACAAGGGACTCGGGAATAAAATCTATAATTCCAAAGGTTGACGCGAGAAGCCCGAGCCACCAATCGTGCATAATAGCCCTCTCAGGCAAGGCCTTAACCAGATCCCTCAAAGCTTTGTTTATCATAACGGTGCATCCCGTGATGTTGTTCTGAACCAGAAGGTGGTTAAGACTTTTAAACTCCGGATTCTGCCCCTGATACTTCCAGAAGGAATGCGATATGAGATTCAGGTTTTTATCAACCACCTTGAGGTCTGTGTGAACAAGGATAGGAGTTTCCTTTCCGTATTTATTCTCAAGTTCAAGCATTTTATTTAATGTTTTTTCTATTTTATCAGGAAGCCAAACATCGTCCTGATCCACAAACATGTAATAACCTGATTGGGTCTTAGTAAGAAGATAAAGAAAGCTTCTACATGCTCCTAAATTTTCCAATCCATCCTCAATAAGCTCTACTTTGCCGTTTTTTTTTGATGCAAACTCTTTAATAATCTCCACAGTGTTGTCTTTAGAGCCGTCATCCTTCACTACAAGCTTCCAGTCTTTGAAAGTCTGAGCCTCAAAAGAACTTAAAAGATCAGGCAAAAACCTTGAGCCGTTGTAGGTAGAGAGGAGGAGGGTAAGGGTGTTAGTGATAGAGTTTTTGGAGGTCATGATATTTGTTTTTCTTTAAAAATGAAAAATATATTATTTAAATCCTCTATAAACTTTTCTTTCTCATGTAAAATAATCTTTCTATAATTTTCTTGTGCTTTTAAGTGCAAATCATAGTTTATAAGACAGTCTTTAATGAAATTTACAATATTTGTAATTTCAGATTCTTTAACTTCAAACTTGTATTTATCTGGCAAGGGATAATCTTCATAGAATACAGCTGACCCTCTTTTCCCTACAATACAAACACATCCACAAACTGCTGCTTCTCTTGGTAATCTATCTTTACCTGGATGATTTCCAAAATCTATATAAACTTTTGCTTTAAGTAGAGTTTCTATTACTTCTTGCCTAGACAAATTTTCAATAGGTATAAATTTTATATTTTGAGTATTTTGAATTATTTTTTTTATAAAAATAAAACCTTTTCTTGGATTATATACTACAACGTTTTCTTTTTTATTATTATCAAATTTAATTCTTAAAAATTCTTCAGCTAGGAATTCTGACAAATAAAAAATAGGTTTATTTAAAACTTTTAATTTCTTTTTTAAAAAATTTAATCCTCTATACGTATTAACCATTATTAAATGGGCACTATCTATTAATTGATCCTTGCTTAAATCGTAAGAATCCATGCTTTCTATAGGTAAACCGCGTGATATGAAATAGTTATCTAAACTTAAAAACCAAATTATTTTTCTAATTTTTCTTAAATGCCTTAATAGAATCATTCCTTCTAAAACCTCTGGTACAATAATTATATTTTTAAGATTTTCCTCTATGTGCGTACTCCATGGATTATTATATATTGTGTAATCTGGATTTACTGGATCTGGTACCGGCGGATAATAGTACATATAACAATTCACGCCAAAATTATTTCTAAGTATAAAACATAACTGATGAAGGAGCTCAGGTCCTCCTGTTGCTACATTTGCAGGGCATGCAATGTAAACTTTAGAATCTGCATAAATATTTAATATTTTTTCTTTCGGATATCGAATTTCATAGTTACCTAACGGTTTCAATTTTTCACACGACTCAATATTTATCCCTAGACTATTAAAATGATCTATTAAGGCATTAACGGCTGATTCGTATATATACTTTTTTTGTTCAGGGTTAACATTAGTAGAATCTTTATGTCCACGCCATAAATAGAGAACTTGAGGAATATGTTTTATATAAGTATCATTGTTTATATATAAAGTAATTCTTAATATCAAATCATAATCCTGAGCCCCATCAAACTGTTTTCTAAATAAACCGACCTTTTCTAATAATTCTTTTTTAACTACAAGAAAGTGACGTACATAATTACATTTTAAGAGTAATGAATAACTAAAATTGGGCTTTATATCTTCTATAACTTTTTTATTCATATCCTCATCCATAATTGCCTCATCTGTATAAATTACCTCCAAAAAAGGATTTTTATTTATTTCTTCAACAATTTTAATCAGACAATCATTAGTCAAACAATCATCATGATCTATAAATCCTATATAAT
>JALWJP010000139.1 GCA_026997215.1 Nanobdellati archaeon | reverse complement strand
GTATATAAGAAAGAGGGGAATAAATGTATAAAGTAATATTAAACAAAAAATCTGAAAAGTTCTTAGATAAAATAAAGAATAATGATATTCTAAAATTTCTTGTAGGCTCTCTAAAAAATTTAGGACACAACCCTTACACAGGAAAGAAGTTAAAAGGATATAATTCTCTCTACCGTATAAGAGTTGGTAAGTTTAGAGTAGTTTACAAAATAGATGAAAAGGAAAAGATTATTTATATTGTTTTAATAGACAAAAGATCAAGAGTTTATAAGAGAATGTAATACATAGTATAGAAGAAAGGAGGAAAAAACAAATCACTTCCTCTTCTCCACACTCTCCTTAACCTTCTTAATTGCTTCTTCAAAGTGCTTCTTCTTAACCTCTTTCACTTCTTTGCCCTTAGCTCTTGCTTCTCTTAGACATACTCCTATAAATACTTACCTATCTTAGAACTCTTAAATACAGTAATAATTTTAATTGCTCCTTCACTTTCCTTACCAACTACAACAACCAATACATAAGAATTTATTTTCTTGATATATTTGTTGCCTTTAATTCTATCATAACTTTTTAGTGTTTTTTCAATATCTCCAAATTCTATACCTCTTTCCTTCATTCTCTCTAAAGCATGCTTAGTAAGTATTACTTTCATAAAATCACAGAAATATTCCTACCTTCAGATAAAACAAATTCTTTTAAGTTGAAATCGTCTCTTTCTTTAAAGTTTAATACCTCTATTCCTACTATTTCTCCTTTTTCATTATAGTCAACGATGATTCCATTGCTTATTTCATCACTTTCCACAATTTTTTCATCTTTGTACTTTATATAAAGCACATCACTCTCCTTGTCGTAGGTTATGTACATGCAATCACCGTGTTTTGAGTACGCATATAACTATATATGGTCTTTAGGGTTTTAAAATGTTTTAATCATTTTTATTAATTCTTCATATCTCTTTTGATATTTTTCCTTTTTCTCACTATTTTTGTCTATTGCAACTTTATACATTCTTGCCAATTCTTTAACACCTACTACTTTAATTTTTCTACCAAATAAATAAAATTCCTTAAATTTTTGTGATTTTAAATACCATTCCTTTGGATCTAAATCTATAATTTGATTGTTGTGTTCCACAACTATACTTTTCCAATCAGGAATATATTTGAATTCAATTGAATTCTCATACAAACCTATTATCTCTTCCTTCATATCATTTAAACTTATTAGTATATCAATATCATTAAGGGTCTTTTCTTGATTAGTATGTAATGTGTATGCCAAACCCCCCCAGAAAACATAATCTACTTTTTGATTATCTAATATATCTAATATCTTCCTAACTACTTCTTCATTTTTTACTTTAATGGAATATTGCATAATCAAACACCTCGATATTATATAATCGCTTCCTCGAAATATTTTTCCTTTATAACTCCACCATTTCCTTTATCTTTTCTCTCAATTCTTTTTTAAGATCCAAGGCAAGGGATATGATTCTCTTACCTTCTTCATAAGAAATCTCTTCACCATAGTAATTTATAGCATTTCTAATCCATCTTATTTGATTGAACTTATTTTCATCAAAAACAGGTAAAATTTTCTTTATAATCTCACCCAAACATATATGATTTAAAACCTTATAGCCGTGTATTATGGCAATTGCCTCCATGAATTCTCTTAAAGAATCGTATGCGATTGAAATATAAGCATAAATACTCCTTTCATTTAATTTCGCTATCCTAACTACTTCCTCTTTTAAATCTGAAATTTTGATTAAGGATAATGCTCTTTCTTTATTGGGTTCTACTTTCTTTATAATTTCTTTTTCTAAACATTCTTTAAGGTTCATTTACATCACCTTGGATTATTATACCTTTCTCTATAATCTCTTTCTTAAGGCTTCCTAATTCATTTATATTTTCTACTATAGTTAAATGCAAGTCTCTTTTTAGCGCTTTTTCGTAAATTGATACATTTTTCATTCTCCTATCCTTAAAAGGAGTTATTATACACAAATCTATATCGCTTGTTAAGGTATCCATACCTCTTGCTGCAGAACCATAAAGAATCACTACGGGTATGAAATAAGTTTTATTTATTTCATCTATTAAACCGCTCTTAACGAGAGAATAAAGAGTATAAGAAATTTTAAGTATTCTGAAATTACTGTTATCTAAATTCGCCTTATATAACAACAAATTTTTGAATTTTCTTGAGATGAGAAGTTTTCTTTTTTCTAATTCCTTTAAATGTATACTTGCAGTGGATGTAGAAATATTTAATTTCCTCGCAACCTCTCTTACAGAGTATTCTCCTACAGGATCTATAAAAAACAATTTCAAAATGTTCTTATTATCGAACATATGTTCTATATAGAGAACAAGTTTTAAAAAGTTTTTATTAGGTTAGTATGAATACCAAGAAGTAGAACTTCTTTACTTCCTCTTATCCACACTTTCTTTAACTTTTTTAAATCCTCTTAACATTAATATTATCAAGGTGATTTCATGCCACAAGTTGAGTATGCAACTAAAGAAGAAATACAAGAATTAAAAAACATAGTAAAAGAAATATTAAAGAAGATAGAATCATTGGAAGACTTTAATTTGAGAAAGTATTCTTACAAAAAATTGATTGAGGAAGGGGAAGATGCAGAAGAGCTTTTCGAGATATAAAATAGGAGATATAGTTGTTTTAAAATTAATATATTCTTCCTATGACTTCTATAAATTGAGACCTGCTTTGGTGTTAGGAGATGTTTCCAAGAAAGATATAATTGTTTGTAAAATAAGTTCTAAAAGTCAAATAAAAGAATATGAAGTTAAAATTGATCAAAATAGTTTAAAAGAAGGTAAAATAAAAATAAAGAGTTTTGCACATGTTCATTCCATATATACGGTTGAAAAAAGGTTAATACACAAAAAAATAGGAGAACTAACACAATCAAAGATTAAAGAAATAAAAGAGAAATTAAATAATTTATTTAGTATTACTTCCTCTTCTCCACACTTTCCTTAACCTTCTTA
>JALWJP010000138.1 GCA_026997215.1 Nanobdellati archaeon | reverse complement strand
ATAGAAAAACTTCTCTGGTAGTTTAGAATATATAGGCTCTTTATATTTAAGTCTTTCCATATAATCTGCATCTTTCTTAAAAACATTTTTATCAACTATTTCCACAATCTCTATTGCATCTTTAGTAAAGACAAACAAATCAGGTCTAATGTCTGGAACTCTCATTGAATAAAACTGTCTATTCCATCAGACCTGAAAATACAGCGAAATTTATGCCGATTCGCAAATCCCTTCTTAGTCCTCAAATAATAAAAACCACTTGCTTTTAAATAAACTGTATATAAAGGAAGTCCACAACCACAAGTAATGTATTCTCTTGGTTTGCTTTCATAAGATTTTTTCAAAATCTCCTGATATAAGGGGTTCTCCAGTTCCTTTTTAGTGGTTAGGTAGTATGTTTGTCCTTGAATAGTTAACATAATTAGCTCCTGAAAATGAGTTATATTTACCTATGGAAAAAACCTTTCCTTTTAACGCCCAGGATTATAGCTTTTAATTTTTTATTTTTTGTCCTTTCATACAGCTTTTTTAGATGATACTCCAGCGACCAATCACCACAGCTAATAGCAGCTTCAGGTATATTTCTTAGGTTGTATTTAAGACCTTCAGACAGTTCTGGTTGAAACACATTTACTTTTTCTGCAAAAACTACGCAAGGAACTTGATTTATCTTATACATCCTAAAAAGCAGTGGGTCTATCCATATAGCTACAGGAAGTCCATTTTTATTCTTTCCTTCCTCGTGAAGTATTGAAGAAATCCACTTTAGAGTAGGCTTTATGTATTTACACCCTCCAATACACCCCCTTAATACCATTACTGCTCTGTTTTCCAGTCCTAAATCTACTATTTGTTTTGCATATTCAATCAATATGTGCTTAGGAATAGATGATGATATGAATATGTATATCCTATCCTTTCTTGATAAGAACTTATTTTCTCCAGTTCCTATTTGAATATCTTTTATTTGAATATCACCACCAGGTTTTAGATTATCCTTTACTTCTCCTTTTATTGTGAGCTTTCCTGTTTTTTCATCGTAATCAATTCTTTTTTTCCATTCTTCAACAAGCCTGTCCATATTCTTGTGAAATTGCTTTATTGTTTCCTCAGCTTCTTTTTGAGCCTTCTTATCTTTTATTTGCTTTTGTGCCTTTTGAACGGTTTCATTTACTTCTTTGTTTGGTTTTATATTTTTAATCTGCTTTATAGTAGTTTTTACATCTTCCTGTGTTATTTCACTTGCAACAGAAATACCTATTAGTAAGAAAAAAGAAAGCAGGACTTTTATCATCTTATCTTTTCAATCTCAACTTTTCTGCATAAATGCCATTTCTCCTTTGGTAGATTGCAACCTTCTTCCCCGTATGCTTTTTCAAACTTGATTTTTACATTTTTTAGGTGTTTTTTGACCTCATTTATTCTTTTTTGTGAAAGTCTAAGGTTATATTGTTTAGTTCCTTCAGGTGAAGCATATCCCTTTAAGCTAATTACCCCTGTTATGCCTTTTAATTTTTTCTTTTCTTTTGGTTTTACTTTGTAGCTATCAAAATCAAAATAGATAATGGTTTTAGGTTTTACAGTTTTTTTAAATAAAGGAACAGATAAAACCACTTTCGGCTTTGCAGGTTTATACTCCACAAGTGGTTTATATTCTTTGTCTGGCTCTATAACATGTTGATAAGAAGGTGGATAATAAGGCTCGTTAAAATACACTATCTCATATCCAAACATCATGCTTCTTTTACCTCTTTTTCTTTATTCCTGGTTAGTATTTCTATGAGAAACAGCAAAGCATAACCGATAGCTCCCGGGATTAAGAAAACTTCAAAATCTGTGTTTAAAACCGTTAAAAACAAACCAAACATTCCCGTAAATGCAAAAATAGCCGATGTTAGAACCAAAGATTTCATAAAAGTGTTGTCTTTAAATCTGTTAAGCAGGGAAAGAGTAATGTAGATAAGAGATAGGATTATGATAAAACTGATACCTACCAGATAAACTGCCGCTTCCATATTACTTTCCTTCCATTATGAATTTATGTATTTCTTCACAGGTAAACCCATCTCTTTGCATCATAGGAATTAGGATTTTATATGCTTCCACCTTTTCTTTCATATAAGTGTGTAAAACTACAAGTATCTTAGACAGGTCCTCATAACACTTTAGTTTTTCTTGTTTTGTTTCTTCTGCAAATGAAACAGATACCACAAGCAGTAGTGCTAAAAGTATTTTCCTCATTTTCACACCCTCCAAAGTTTATTTTTCAATAAATATGGAAAGAGCCTGTAAAAGAAGTTAAGTCTCTTTAAATCTTCATAAAGCATTTCCAAATCTACAAAGGTTTGAGGAACATCGTTTATGAAAACTCGTATATCATATACATCTTTATGCCAACCTTCTCCATCTTCTCTGTGTATTTTCTTGTTTTTTACCCTTATGTATAGGTTTACACCTTTTTCTTTTGCTAATTTTTCTATCTCCTCTATCAACCTTCTAAGTTCTGTATCAACTAAATATTTAGTTAAATTAACTCCTTTAAACTCTGTTTTTCCTATCATTGGTAATACTACTTTTGCTATTGAAGTCCTATGGTTTCCATCTCCGTAAAGATATAGCTCCCCGTTAACGGTTATATAAGACATTTGAGGCAGTTTTACATTGTCCTCTATGTAATAATCTGGATTTTCCTTTAACAATCTTAGGTTTATATCCATTCTCTTTCCATATTTAAGCATATCCACCCATCTTAAACCTATGTAATCAGGATGATTAGTGCCTTTGACTTTTGTAATATCAATAAAAGTGTTAGCTATGTATTCTTCTTCCAGTATAAATTGTCTTAATTCAAATAAATCAGGTGCTTTCTCTATTTTGCTTAAAAGATAAGATGGAGGATTTTTTAGTATCTGGTCTTTATTTTCTGCAACATACCTCGCTATCTTATGATATTTTTCAAGTTCTTCATCAATATTTCTAAAAATTAAATCTTTGCCTTTTAATATAGGTTTTAAAGTTCTATCATCTTGCAG
>JALWJP010000137.1 GCA_026997215.1 Nanobdellati archaeon | reverse complement strand
ATAAATGTAAAAGTGATGAAAAAATTTAAAATAGTTGCTTAAAATGATATGATTATGAGCTTTAATGAAAAAATAAGAAAGTATGTTTTAAAGAAATATGTTGCTGAACCGGACAAAAATAAAGAAAAATTCTTTGTAAATTTTCCTTATCCTTATATCAACGGTTATTTGCATATAGGGCACTTATTTACAGCATTAAAAGCAGATATAATCGCAAGATTCATGAGATTAAAAGGAAAAAATGTTTTATTAGCACAAGGCTTTCATGCCACAGGACAACCAATAGTGGCTGCTGCTGAAAGAGTAAAAGAAGGAGAGCCAAAGCAAATAGAGATGCTTAAAAAAATGGGTGTAAAAGAAATAGAAAAATTTAAAGATGCAAAATACTGGATTGAGTTCTTCTCAAAAGCTGCAAAAGAAGATTTGATGGCAATAGGTTATAGCGCTGATTGGAGAAGAAGTTTTATTACTACAGAACTCAATCCTGCTTATGACGCTTTTGTTAAATGGCAGTATAACAAGTTATATGAGAAAGGAGTTATTTATAAAGGTAAGCACCCTGTAGTTTATTGCCCTAAATGTAAACATGCATTGGGAGATCATGATAGGAGTGAAGGAGAAGGGGTAGTGCCGGAAGAAGTAAGCCTAATTAAATTCGAATTAGAACCTAATGTATATTTAATGGCTATGACATTTAGACCAGAAACCACATGGGGAGTAACTAATCTATGGATTAATAAGAATGCAGTTTACAAAGTTTATGAAGTAGGAAATGAAAAATGGATTTTAAGTAAAGAAGGAGTGGAAAGTTTGAAAAATCAAGGAATTAAAGGAAATGAAATTGCAGAGATAAAAGGAAAGGAATTATTAGAAAAAGAAGTAAAAAACTTAATTAATGGAAAAAAAGTAAAAGTGTATCACGGAGATTTCGTAGATATAAGCAAAGGAACAGGTATAGTTATGTCGGTACCTGCTCATGCTCCTTATGATTATGCAGCATTATTGGATTTAAAACGAGAAGGAAAAGGTCAAGAAATTGAACTTATTAGTTTAATATCAGTGCCTGGTTATGGCGATTTTCCAGCTAAAGAAATTGTGGAAAAAGCAGGAATTAAAAGTAGTAAAGAAAAAGAAGTATTGGATGCTCTTACTAAAGAAATATATAAAAAAGAGTTTCACGAAGGTAGACTTAAAAGCATCTTCGGAAAAGAATTAGAAGGTTTGAAAGTGAGTGAAGCCAAACAAAAAATCATTAATTTATTTGAAAGAAAAGGCATACGTGTAAAATACTACATTTTACCTGAAAAAGTAGTATGTAGATGCTTAACACCTGCTATTGTAAAGGTTTTAGAAGATCAATGGTTTATAAAGTATTCAGATAAAGAATGGAAGAAAAAGGTAAAAGAGCATATAAAAGAAATGAGATTTTATCCCGAGAATTTAAGATCTGTATTTTTAGATGCTGTTGATTGGTTAGGGGACTGGGCATTTACAAGAGACCGAGGATTAGGAACTCGATTTCCGAAAGATCCTTCTAAACTTATCGAGTCGCTTAGCGATTCAACAATTTATATGGCTTATTACACCATTGCAAAGTATTTGGAGAATGCTAAAGAATATAACATAGATGTTAAAAAATTGAATGATAAGTTCTTTGACTACGTATTTCTTGGAAAAGGAGATGTAAAGAATATTGCTAAGGAACTAGGAATTTCAGAAGAGTTGTTGAAAGAAATGAAAGATGAATTTGAATACTGGTATGATAAAGGATTTGAAATAAGAGTGTCAGGAAAAGATCTCATAAAGAATCATCTAACAATGATGCTTTTCCATCATATTGCAATATTTGGTAAAGAAAAATCTCCAAAAGGGATTGCTGTAAACGGATATGTGATGGTTGAAGGAGAAAAGATGAGCAAGAGCAAAGGCAACTTCTATACTATACGCGAGGCCATTGAAAAGTTTGGTATCGAGGAAATAAGGGCGTTAGCAGCTTATGCAGGAGATGTAGGATTGGATGATGCAAACTATGAGTTAAGTGCTGTAAAAAGTATAACTCAAAGAATGGAGTGGTTTGCCAAAATAGTTAATGATTATTATAGAAAAGAAGAAGAAAGTAGAGAGATTAGACAAGAAGATGCGTGGGCATTAAAGGAATTAAGTAGAGTTGTATTTAAAGCAGGTGAATATTACGAGAATCTTATGACAAAAAGTGCCTTTCAAGTTGCTTTTTTTGAAATGCATAATTTAATAAAAAGATATTTAAGAAGAAGTACAGGGAAAGTTAATAGAGCAGTAATGGACGAGTTGCTTGAAACTGCAACAATAATAATCTCACCTATTATGCCGCATTTTGCTGAGTATATATGGCAAGAAGTAATGAAAAAAGATGAAAGTATTGACAAGGTTGCATTTCCGGAATACGAAATTGCAGAGAAAAGCGAAGTTGAGGAGTTTGAGGAATACTTAGAGGAACTAATTGATGATATAAGGGAGATCATAAAAATCGTAAAGGTTAAACCTAAAAATATCACTATTGTTATTGCTGAACCTTGGAAGTATAAGATGTATGAAATTATAAAAGAATCAGGAACTCGTAATATAAAAGATCTTATTTCCTTAATGAGGCAACAAGATTTCTTTAAAGGAAGGGAAAAAGAAGTAATAGGACTGATAAACAAAATAATAAAATTAAAAGAATATGAGTATTTAAGCAGAGAAAGCGAGATCCTAAAACTTTATGAAGCAATAAAGTACATAGAAAAAGAGTTTAACGCCAATATAGAAATTACAGAAAAGCATGAAAAATTAAATAAGGCACTGCCTTTTAAACCTGCTATTGTTGTTGATTAGAACTAACAATCCCTAACAAACTTATAAGTTCCGCATTCCGTCGCCACCACAACCTTATATTTCTCTCCTTCTAAGCATGGGAATGAGCAGTTATCTGGAGAGAAAGCATAATATTTTATGCCTAAAGGAGAGATATAGGAGTTGTTGAGATACAAGGAGCAATACTTATCTGGATTAGATAAGCTTTCTATGG
>JALWJP010000136.1 GCA_026997215.1 Nanobdellati archaeon | reverse complement strand
AAGAGAAAGAGATTATGGGTATTTATCAGGAAAAAGTAAAATAAGGTTTAAAAATAAGAACCCTGTGCTTTATGAATTATACCATAGAAGTGCTATAATTTCGCCTCCTGCAGGAGAAAACTTTAACATGGTAATTCAAAGAACCGAAAGGATTTTAAAAAAAATATTTAGAGAATATGAAGATAAAGCGATAGCTATATCTTCTCACGGAAATACAATAAGAGCAATATTTGCTATCACTCAAAATCTAAAAAGAGAAGAAATAGAAAAAATAGAAATTGAATTTGGTAAAGTTTATCACATATCTTTAGATACCTTATAAAGAGCCTTTATTGAAACAACAATAGTTGCTCCTGTAGCAAATACTACTAAATACCCTAATATAACCCCTATAAAGGTCATTAAAGATGCAGATATGCCTGCTACCTTAGAGATAAGTTGAAGTACTGAACTTACAGACACCATACTCACAAGAAAGGCGATCGCTGCTATCAAAAATATCTCTTCTTCCTTAGCAGAGATATTAAGAAATCCTACTACAATACCCAACACAAACAAAATCACAGGTATCCAAGAAGTGCTTAGCCCAAACAAAGCTGCAAGTAAGGCTATTACCAAACCACCTACATAACTCCACCTACCTATTTGAAACCACATTTCTTTATTACTCTTTTTTGCCATTCACACCACCTCCTTTCTCTTCTAAGAAAGGATACCATTCTTCTTTAAACCATTTAACTAATCTCTCTATTCCTTCCTCTAAACTTACTTTTGGCTCCCACCCTAATATGCGTCTGGCTTTAGTAATATCTGCAAGAGTGGCATGAATATCTGCCTTGTTAAATTCATAAAACTCTTTTTGAGCCT
Source organism: Nanobdellati archaeon (assembly GCA_026997215.1). Taxonomy (GTDB): domain Archaea; phylum EX4484-52; class EX4484-52; order EX4484-52; family JAADEF01; genus JAADEF01. The sequence continues at coordinate 2,197 of JALWJP010000136.1, read as the reverse complement.
TTTTACCAGTATAATATTCTATTAATTCTATAGCATAATTCAAAGGATGTTTCTTATCACTGCCTATATTTATTATATCATACCCTCCCTTCTTCTTTAATATCTCCATTGCTTTTATCGTTCCTTGAGCCACATCATCAATATAAGTAAAACTCCTTTCTTGAGTACCATCTCCATAAATAGGTATTGGCTTACCCTGTAATACTCTATCAGTAAATTTAAACAAACTCATATCGGGTCTACCTGCAGGTCCATAAACAGTAAAGTAACGAAGAACAAAAACATTCAAACCCTCTAAATGATGATAAACATAAAGCAATTCTTCCGCAGCTTTTTTACTTGCAGCATACGGACTAATCATAAAATCTACACGATTTTCTTCTTTAAAAGGTAATGAAGAATTGGCATAAATACTAGAAGTGGATGCATGAACAATAAACTTAACTTTAGATTTAAGCATGGCTTTTATTAATTTCAAAGTCCCTAAAGTATTGGTTTTATAATAAGATTCTGGATCTTCGATACTATACCTTACCCCTGCTTTAGCTGCTAAATTAAAAACTCCCTCTACATCATCTAAAAACTCAATATGCTTATCTATTTCGTATAAATCTATGTTTTTAAAAGTAAAAGCATTTCCGTATCTTTTTAATCTATTTAGTCTATAGTGCTTAAGCCTGAGATCATAGAAAGGATCAAGATTGTCTATACCTATGACCTCATTACCATTTTCCAAAAGCATTTCAGCAACTCTGCTTCCTATAAACCCTGCCACACCGGTAACTAAATATTTATTCATTTAACTCCCTCCTAATTCTCATAGATGGTAAACCATATGTTTTATAAGATAAATTAATTATTTTATCTTTTAAATCCTTAATACCTTTGCCTTTCAAAGCAGAAACAAACACTACTTCTGATGAAGGAAATTCCTTTTCTAAAATTTCTTTAACCTTTTTCTTCTCATCATCACATAGAAGATCTTCTTTATTTACCACTAACAACAAAGGTTTAAAAGAAATCTGTTGGGTCAAATCCTTTAATAAATCCATTTGTTGAAATAAGTCATAACCTGAAGACAGAGAAGGATCAAAAACAAATATTATGTTTTTAGTAAGATAAGTTAAGGCTATTGCCGCTCTTTTCTCAACATCATTCATCTTATTGATCCTCTTTTCCAAAATTCCAGGAGTATCTACCAGAATAATATCATCTATCTTCCCTATATTTAAGTGTTTTGTAGTAAAAGGATAAGGAGCTATCTCTATATTTGCAGAAGTCAAAGCATTAATTAAAGAACTCTTTCCAACATTAGGGTATCCCGCAAAAACAAATATGGGTTTGGAAGTGTCTATGACAGGAAATTTTTGCCATATCCTTTTAACTTCAAATAACAAATTCAAATCTTTTTCTAAATCGTAAATAAGAGAGCTAATTCTACCATAATAACTTTTAAGCCAATTAGATATTTGAGAAGTCGTAGATGCGTTTTTGATTTTCTTTTTATAATATGTGCTTAATTCTCTTATTTTCTTTCTTGTCCAGGATAAATTCCTTAAAGATCTCTTATATGCCTTTACAAAAACGTATTCTCTAAATAGTTGTTGATAGAAAGGACTCAATTCTTCAAAAATAGGATAAGATTTGATTATTTTATTAATATCATCGTAAAGCACATTATCTATAGTAGAAATCTTATTCAAAGCTTTTTCCTGTAACCGCTCCTTTATTGTTTTACGAGAAAGCGATTCTTTAACATTTTTAGCTCTTCTAAATGCTTTATCTAACAGTTCCTGTGAGGATTTTATGAAGAATTGCATAAGATATATATGTAGGTAATAACTTTATAATAATTATGGAGTTTAATCTCTCTCGATTAATAGGGTGGGTAATCATAGGAATTATTTTTAGCTTATCTTCTGCTTATCTTATTCATTACATTTATAACCCTTTCCCACCATATTTAGCCGCAATTCACGGAATAATAGGGTTCATAGGTTCTTACCTATTATTATACCTTAAAGAAAATTCCTTAAAAAAATTTTACGGATTCTTAACGTCTCTTACATTACTTGCAATAATTGTTAAGATATTAGAAGGATTATCTTTTAAACTTCATTTAAGCAGCACAGCATATATAGTTATTGGAGTTTTAGGAGGTATAGGAATAAGCATTTTTGTAATAGTATTATTCTAT
>JALWJP010000135.1 GCA_026997215.1 Nanobdellati archaeon | reverse complement strand
CCATTAGGATCATGAATACTTTTTAACTCCTCCAATATAAAAGAAGGATCATGGGTTTTTCTAAATATTGCTGAAATCAATCTTGTCAAAACAGCGAATTCTGCTGCTTTACTTAAATCTTTGCTATTTATAAATATCTCAAAAGGTCTATTTTTTCCGTCTTCTTCTATATACCCTAAGGTAATAAAAATACTGTTCTTAACAAAATTGCTCTTAAGTTTATATACTTTAGCGTTCAATACATAGGGTCTTGTCTTAGTTATTTTTGAAATACTCTCTTCTTTTTTAATTTTTTCTTTCTTCTCTGACGACTTATCATTTATCTTGCTCACATCTTTTTGAGTTTTTTTAGCAGGTACAATTTCCTTTACAATCACATTATTAAGATCTATTTTCACTACCACCTTTTACACCTCCAAAAGTTGTTCTGGTTTAATTAAACCTTTTTTAATAGCATGGTATAACGTGGTTAACGTACCATCAGGTAACACTATAACATCATCTCCTCTTAATTCTAATTCATTACCTTCTTTATCCTTAATAATATATTTTTTATCTTTGTAAATCTGGAATTCTGTTTTTTTACCTTCTACGCTAAGTATGGGGAATCTACTTCCATCTCTGTATATTGTTACGCCTTTTAATCCCATTTTCCATGCATGTAAATAAAGATTACTTATTACTTCGGGTTCAATATCTTCTGGTAAATTAATTGTTGAAGAAATACTATGATCCACATATTTTTGGCAAATAGCTTGAATTTCTACACGTTTGAAAGGATCTATATGGTGTGCAGTTCTAAAGAAATGGTGAGGAAGAATTTTTTTAAGTTCTTCCTCATTTGCAGCATTTTGTATCTTATCATTTAATCCATACATATCAATATATGCTTGGACAGGAGGGTGAAATACTTTAAACAATTTGTTACGTTCAACGGTTTCCGATCTTCTAGTATAATATAAAGCAAATACAGGTTCTATTCCTCCACTTACACCAATATAATGCTTTCCGTTATGCTCAAAACCTAATACAACATTAGAAAGAGTTCCAGTAGGCGCTATAGACAATAAAGCAATATTTCTTAATCCTTTTTTCTTTATTTTTTCTTTAACTTCTTTAGATAATACTTCTCTAAAGAAAGGTCCTTTACTGTACTTCTCATAATCAAAAGCTGGAGCTCTACCTTTTTCTTCTGCTAAATCAGCAGAAGCGTCGTAGGCAGTATTAGCTATTGTTCTCATTACTTCATCTAATACTGCTAAAGCTTTATTACTATCATATTCTAAACCCAATTGATTAAACATATCTGCTATTCCCATAACTCCCAATCCTATTCGTCTAGTAGTTTTTGCTGCTTTTCTCTGTTTCTCTAAAGGGTTAAGAGTTTCATTCCAAGAAGTTACAGAGTCCATGAGTCTTACTGCCACTCTTACAACTCTTTTTATTTCCTCAAAATCTACTTGAGCTTGAGAAGTATACGGGTTCTTAACGAATCTGCTTAAATTTAATGAACCTAAATTACATGAACCGCCATCCTCTAAAGGAACTTCACCACAGGGATTGGTAGTTACAATAGGTATACCAACATAATTAGAAGGAGAATATTTAGACATCTGAGTCCAAAACATTAAACCAGGTTCAGCAGATTTATAATTGCTTTCTACAAATAAATCCCATATTTCTCTTGCTTTAACTAACCTTTTTATCTCCCCTACTTGAGGCGATGCAAAATAAAGTAAAAAGTCACCTGCATATTTTATAGCTAAATCGTAATCTTTATCATCTAATTCAACAACATAGTCTCCATAAACATCTCTTTTTTTAACATCGTTTAATTCTCCGTCTTCCACTTCTAACTCATAAGTTTCTTTTAAATATGCGTTTAATTTATCAATGTCTTCAAAAACTCCTTCTAACTCATATTTGGTAAGGTCTTTAGAGGGCATATCTATGGAATAGTTCTGATCTATAAGATTTTCTATTTTAGTTACAACCCCCTTATACTTTTTCTTATAAAGTAGTATTTTAGTTGGTCCATATTCATTCTGTTCTTCTACTGCTTTCATGAATTCGTCACTCACTTTTATACTGATGTTAGCAAACCTTACTTGAGTATTATCCATAACCACCTTTTCTATCTCTTTTAATAAACGCTCATCCGTTATACCTTTCATTCTTAATTCATCTATAATTTGTTTGGTAGTCCAATTAGGTGTTTTTTTAACTTTTATGAATTCTATCACATCAGGATGTTTTACATGCAAAGTTATCATTAACGCACCTCTTCTACCGCTTTGACCTATTAACCCAGTGGTCATAGAATAAAGTTCTGTAAAACTTACTGCACCCGTGGATTTATCAGCAGCGTTATGTACTACAGTATCTTTAGGTCTTAATACTGAAATATCTAAACCTATTCCTCCTCCATAAGAATAGGTTCTTGCAGCTTCATAAGCTGCTTGATATATGGCCTCAATACTATCATCGTGTATCTCAGAAACAAAGCAGTTAGCCAGAGTTTTTAAACGGAATAAATCACCTGCACCTGCTAATACCCTACCACCTGGTAAAAATTTACCATAATACATGAGTTTGTAATATTCTTTAGCATATTTTTCTTGAAGTTCTTCTGTTTCTTCAACAGCAGCCAAAAAACTTGCGACTCTTATAAATAATTCTTCAGGTCGAGTTTCGATAAGTTCGGCATTTAAATCCTTCAAAAAGTATTTTTTCTTATATATGCTTTCTGCAAGTTCGCTTCCACCCAAATAATCTTCATGTCGGGGAAGTAAACCCTTATAAAATAACGCTATCAATTTAAGATATGTTTTTTTATATGCTTCAAGCCTTTTTTCATCTATAAGTTTAGTCAACTTGCTTTTATAAGAGAACATCTTCCTCATTTTGGCCTCAAAACTTTCTTGATTTTTGAGAGATTCCATAGTAAAACCACCACCAACTCCTTAACACAATCTATTAGTAGCAACAATATATTGTGGTATTAATTAAAGGTTCTACAATATATTGGTATATCGATATATAAATAGTTTTAGGTAAAGTTTTAAAAAGATATTAAT
>JALWJP010000134.1 GCA_026997215.1 Nanobdellati archaeon | reverse complement strand
TATAATAGACATGACAAATATAAATACATTAGTAGTACATAAATTAAGGTTGATAGAAATGAGAGCAAATGCACTTTATGATGGATTAGCCGCATGGATAGCGGCACCAAAGAGTGCATTTGCTAATCTATTGTACCTATATTCTATGTGTGTAGTGGGCATATTTACTCCTAAACACTTCTAATGCCCCACATAAAACTTTCTTATAACTTAACGTTTTATGTGGGGCGTAGGGCTATAATTATCTGAGGTGATATTAATGGCAATATTAGCGTCATGGTCAGACCCCTTTGATAGAGCCCCTGCAGAGCCAACACCTCCATTCGAGCCCATTAACCTTCAAACGCCTTTGATAGCAAGATGAGAAGGCGAAAGTTATTTATATTATTTTTTCCTTATATATTATTAAGTCATGATGGCGCGTATACGAGGGATTAAGGCGTGATTAGGGGATGATGAGCAGCGGCTCAGACCCTAAAAAGGGAAAATGTGGAAAATTTCTCGGGCAGTGTGGGACTAACCCCACCGAGGTAATCGGTTAAAAAAAGCGTCCTGCCTGTCCGAGCCCAACATTTTATGTGCACGTGATCACATGAATGATGCTATATGCGAGGTATGTGGTAAAAAAGCTGGAAGGCTATATTCTGTTATAATAGAAGGAAGTCAGATGTTAGTATGTAATGAATGCGCTAGTTTAGGAAAAAAAGTCTCTCAAAAACCTTCTAAAAAGATAAGATTTATTACAAAAGATGAAGAAAAAGAAGAATCTCTCGTAGAGAACTATGGAGAAATAATAAAAAATAAAATTCTGGAAAAATATAAAGATTTAAAAGAATTCTGTAAAAAGCATAATTATAAAGAATCGTATTTAAAGAAAGTAATAGAGGGGGAACTACCTTTGAGTATCGATGAAGCCAAGAAATTAGAGAAAATTCTCAAAATAAAATTAGTAGTATTGGAAAATAAAGAAGATTACGAAATGAAAGAAAAGGAATTGCCTAAACTGACATTAGGAGATTTAATTAAGGAGAAACTGAATCTATAATCCTTTCAATAATCTCCGCTAAATCACAATTTTGTTCTTCTTTTAGTTGATTTACCGCCTCTAATAACATTTTCTTAATAAAAGGTCTAAGACTTCTGTGATGTGAGATGTAAAGCAAACCATTTCTTATGCTATGTATTATGTCTCTTTCATTATCATTGTAAGCTAGTTTATCCCATGAAGCATAATCATAATCCTCAAGAAAAATAAGTTCTTTCAATTTTTCGCATCTTTCTCTTCCTAACATTTTTTCACCTGAGTTCCTTCATTTTTGTAATTAAGGATATTATAAGGATCTAAACCGTTAATTATATAGAGAGTAATGTTACTTTCTTTGAGAGTATTTAACCCTTTTAAATCAAATAAAGGATAGTTGCCGGGGGTTTGGGATTCTTTGCTTAGCAAAGCTATAAGATCCTCATAGCATAACTCTTTTAACAACACAGCATCCTTGTATTTCTTAGGATCTTTATTATAAACACCATTAACACTTGTAGCATTAATTAAAAGAGAAGCATTAGTCTTTACAGCTAAATTAGCGGCAACAGCATCTGTTGATTGACCCGGTTTAACCCCGCCCATTACCACAATTTTTTCAGGTCTCGCTAATGCATCATCTTCTTCATAAGGTACTTCATAATTCTCATATCCTAGTGCATAAGCAAAAAGTAAAGCATTAATTCTTGTGGCTTTTATACCAATCATATCCTGTTGAACATTACTAAAATCATGTTGTTTAGCTACATATATAAGATCCCGCGCCAACTTGCCTCCACCTACCACTACATAACATTTTTGAAAAGAAGAAGATAATTTTTTTATTACGTTCGCATATTCTTTTAGAAAGGCATAATTAGCTTGTGTTAACACACTTCCTCCTAAGCTTATAACAACAATCATACTTTTATCATAGAGAGTAAGTTTTTTAAGTTTATTATTTATAAGTATAATAAGAGCAGCCCCGTGGTGTAGTGGTAATCATGCAGGGCTTTGGACCCTGCGACCGCGGTTCGAATCCGCGCGGGGCTATAAATTAATCTTCATGATTAACAATCCCTAACAAACTTATAAGTTCCGCATTCCGTCGCAACCACAACCTTATATTTCTCTCCTTCTAAGCATGGGAATGAGCAGTTATTTGCAGGGAAAGCATAATATTTTATGCCTAAAGGAGAGATATAGGAGTTGTTGAGATACAAGGAGCAATACTTATCTGGATTAGATAAGCTTTCTATGGTTATGGAGGTTATGGTTAAGTTGAGATTAGAAGGGTTATCTAAGAAGAGTTTAATAGATTCTTCTGCTTTATCCATGTAAGTTAAGGTGTAAGCATCTAATATTGGTGTATCTAACCTATCATATCTTGCATTAAGCATGATTTTAAGGAATAAAGATTTCCAGGATTGTTGTTGTGGTGTGAAATCATAGCTATTGCTTGAGTCTAATGATATTTTTGTGTATGTTGTATTGTCAGGGGAGATGAAGATGTTTATGAGGTTAGGGTATTTATCTATGTTGAATGTTAAGGATGTTATTACATCTGCTGGGGTTAAGTTAAAAGTTAGGAGGTTTTTGGTTATTAGTTGGCCTGTTGTGTAATAAGGAGTGTAAGTATTTGAAAGGATCAGAGAATTATAAGCATTTATTTCTTGTAAATTATGTCTGGTTTTTATTAAAAACCAGACGTCTTTGTTGTAGTTTGGTTGAGTATAGAGATTATTGGTTTTTTGTAAAGTTGCGTTGAGGTTGTAGTTTTTGGTTCCTACTGAAAGAAAGCGATAACCCATACCGCCATTACCTAATTGTCCGTAATAATTATCACCCCAACAAAGCATAGATCCATTGTTAAGTAAAGCACATGTATGGCTCCCTCCTGTAGATATTTGTGTTATGTTTTCAAGATAATTACTGCCCGTGGGATCTTTTACGAATGTTGGTAGCAATTCACGGTATACAATAATACCTTCTCCTAATTGACCATAACCATTATAACCCCAACAAAGCATAGAGCCATTGGAAAGTAAAGCACATGTA
>JALWJP010000133.1 GCA_026997215.1 Nanobdellati archaeon | reverse complement strand
TGGTAGAGGTGCTTGGTGGTTACCTATGGCTTCTGCTACAGGTAAAGGTACAGAAGATAACCCTCATATTCATGAACACATACTTTTAAATGAGTCTGGAGAGATTGTAGAAGGGCATACGACAGTTGTGGTTGAAGGTAAAAGAGTTCATTTAAGATGGAAATAAGCTTTTTGCTTTGGCAATATGATTAATAAGGAGGAGTTGAAATGGGATATAAAAAGAATTACAAAGGATATCCTGTGGAGGATATAGTAAAGGGTTCTTTAATCTCAATGGCAAAAATGGCAGGTTGGGGAGCTATGTTTACTACTAAGCAAATAGGAAAATTGGTAGAACATTTTTTTCTATTTGCAATAGATAAAGAAACTGCAGATAGCCGAAATGCTCAACATCATAAAAAGGAGATTGAAACTTTTGTAAAAAATTTTAAAAAGTAATTGTAAGTAAAAGCAAAATTTAGTCTTTAATGGGAGGTGTTTGAACTATGTTTTTCTGGAAAAGAGGGGAAACTGGGAATAAATGTTCTTTATCAAAAAAAGAAAAAGCTGCAGTTGAAGATATAGTTAATCGAGTTAAAGATGCTGGGATAGGGGAAGTAAAGTCATTTATGAGTAATTATGGAAACGGTTCAGAAGAGACTACTGCATGGAAAGAAGAAGATGGTAATATTGCTTTTACTCAATATGGAAAAGATCATTCCCATTATGGATACATTAATATGAAAACAGGAGAAGTATTAAGATCGGATGAAATTAAACCAGATGATTGATCTTCTTAAAGGCATATACTTCTCAGGACTGTAGGTTTTGAGAAAATAGGTAAAAAGTATGCAAAAGGATTTGATGGTACATGACTTATTAATAGGTATGTCTTTATTAACTATAGTTATTTTAGCTTACAGAGGATTAATTAAGTTTACGTTTAAAATACTAGGATTTTACATCCTTTCTTTGATTATTCTTGCGTATTACGGTTTTATTTCTATAAATACTCATAGATTTCAAGATTTGATTAATCAGCTTGTGTATATTTTTAGTAAAATTTTGAATGTTATAATAAATCAACTTCAAAAAGGAGGATAACTATGGTGGATTATGACGATTTAATGCCGCCTAAAGGACAGGAGGATGAAAAGGGAGTAAAATATGCATGGGCTGATAAATGCCCTGTAGTACTTTTATTAGATACATCTGGTTCTATGAGAGGAGAGCCGATAAAAGAATTAGAGGAAGGTCTGAAATTGTTAATTGATGAAATTTTAAGGGATGAAGAGGCAAAGCAAAGAGTGGAAATTGCTATCGTTACTTTTGGTGGAACTGTAAATATTGTTCGTAACTTTACATTAGCTGAAGATATTAAACTGCCCTCTTTGAAAGCCGGGGGAAGTACTCCTATGGGAGAAGCCCTTATAAAAGCGATAGAATTGGTTTCTAATCGAAAAAAGGAACTTAGAGAAAATGGAGTTAACTATTTTCGCCCTTGGATAGTTCTAATAACTGATGGTTATCCGACGGACATGGATGGAGGTAAGTTTGATAGAATTAAGCAAAAATTAGAGGAGGGAGAAAAAAACAAGCATTTTATTGTATGGTTTTTTGGAACAGAAGGAGCAGATTTTAGTACTTTGACAAGGCTTAATCCTAATATTCAAGGTAGAGTTTATAAGCTTAAAGAGCATAAATTTAGGGATATTTTTAAGTGGATTAGTAATAGTATGAAAGTAGTTAGTAGATCAGCACCTGGACAAAAAACAAATCTTTCTGCTCCGTCAGCAACGAGTAGTAATATAGAAGTAGTAAGTTTAGAAGTATAGGTGTTAATATGGCTGAATTTTCGTGTCCGCATTGTAAAAAAGTAATAGAATATATTCCACCCCCAAAGTTTGATATTGTTTGGGTTGATAAGTGTTATAAGAGTTGGGGAACTTTTAATTATTCTTTTGATAGAAAAGTAACAAATCTACCTACAAGAATTCAAATTTCGGATGATTGGTATTGTTCTGGTGATAGAAAAGTAGAAGATCTACTTAAAAGAATTCAAGGTAAAACAGATAAATTATTCGTTGAATATGTAATTACTAGGTGCCCACATTGTAGTGAGCATATAGCTATATTTTTAGGTAAGAACAAAGATGATTCGTCAATAGATTTTAAGGATTGGTCGGTAGAAATTTGATAGGAATGGATGATAGCTATGAAATGGATTAGTCTGACAGTAAAAGGTAAAGATGGAAAAGGCAATTATAAACAGCAATGTGAAGATAGTGTATCAATAAAGGAGATAATAAGTGGTGAAAATTTAGAAGTTTATTCTTTTGCTTTATCTGATGGGGCTGGTTCTGCGAAATATGGAAAAGAAGGTGCAGAATTCATAACAACTATGTTTACTAAACAAACACAAGAAAGAATCTTGAAATTTAAAGATGAAGTAAGGTTCGAGTTTCTTTATAGAAAAATACGTAAAGAAATGGAGGATATACTTTATGATGTAAGGCTTTCTTTATTAGAAAAGTCCTATGTTGAGAATAATAGCATAGAAGACTATGCAGCAACTTTTATAGGTGGAGTAGCAATTAATTATAGAGAAAGAAAAAAAGTAATTTATTTCTCTGTAGGGGATAGTGTTGTAATTTTTTTCAAAAGGAGCCCTGATGGAAAAATATTCCCGTTAGCAATAAATCCTATTGTAAAAGGTGAGTACCCAAATACTACGGTATTTTTTTCCTCTCAAGTATGGGATGCAGTACTTATTAGCGAGGAGGTTACGAATCCAGATTATGTCTTTGTATCTTCGGATGGGTTGGCAAATATATTTTTTAAATCTTTATGTAAAGAAGAAATCAATCAGATAGTTCCTGTTTATAAGAAGTACATATGGGAAACTGTTGTTTTGGAAAATCTTTTGAGGTTGATAGATAAATTTTCTAAAGACATCATTAATGAGGATGAATTAAAAAAGTGGAATTACAACTTTAATTCAGCATTATCAGCGAAAGAAAAAAGCAGCCACATATTGGCTAAACAAATATACTTTCCAATAGAAAAGAATCAATACCAATTACTTTGTCATATGAAATCATCCT
>JALWJP010000132.1:437-3093 GCA_026997215.1 Nanobdellati archaeon | reverse complement strand
ATATTTTACTTGGGTGAACAAAACGTGACGAAAAAAATATACCTTGTAAATGCAGCTAATGATGAAGGTATATCATCTATAGCTAATGATTATACCTATCCAGCTTTAGGAGTATTATCTTTAGCAACATGGTTAGGAGATACTTTACCTTCAGAAGATGTGGAAATAATAGCAAGAGATCAAAGTGTTCATGGAAAAAGAGTTTTAGATGAGATAAAAGAGATTAAGCCTTATATTGTTGGTGTTTCTGTTCTTTGTACCTCTTATCAGACAGCTTTAGAGATTGCTAAGGTAGCAAAAGAACAAGGATCTTATGTTATTTTTGGCAATGATCATGCTTCTCAGTTAGCTCATGAGATTCTTAAGTATAGGGAAAACGTGGACTATATAATAGGAAGCGAGTATGGTGAAAGAACTTTAGAATTGTTGACGAGATATTTAATTTACGGATACCCCGATATCTCTGAAATTGCTGAAGTAACTTACAGAGAGAATGGAGAGATAAAAGGATTTAATTTTGAAAGAGATAAGCATAATCTTTATATCTTGAACTCTCAAAACTATAAAATATTTGGATTGAAAAATAGAGAAAAAGCTTTGGATATATTTCCTACAATAAATAGGAGATTTTATCCTCAAGATCATTGGGAAACTTACCTTGCCAATTACTTATCAAAGTTTGGTAGAGAGGATTTTGAAGTTACAGGCGTAACAACAATTAATAATGCACGTGGATGTTCACGTTATAAGGAAAGATGTAAGTTTTGTGATATGTTTTTAAAACCAGCTCTTGGCTCACCTCAACGATTCTGGGAAGAGGTTAAGAGGGCTTATGAAGAAGTAGGAGCAAATGTTTTTTACGAGGTATTCGATAGCTTGTCTAGCTTTCCTCTTTATTTGAAAAAGTTAGTTGAGGCTAAGCCTAAAGATTTGGGGTTTGAACCTCGCTTTTTTATTTACGCTCAAGCATTAGATATAGTTAGAAATCCAAAAGTTTTGGATTTATTAAAAGCATTGGGGGTTTACAAGCTGAATATAGGTGTAGAATCTTTTAGCAATAGAACTTTGAAGTATATGAAATCTGAAAAAGATAGCGTAGAGGTAAATTATAAAGCTTTAAAATTGGCTAAAGAAAAAGGAGTCCAAGTTTATGCATCTTTTCCTCTTGGAAGTAGAGCTGAGACTCCAGAAACATTAAAAGAAACATTAAAAGGAATTGAAAAAATATTAAAAGAAGGATTGGTTGATGATGTTGAAGTTCAACCTATAATGCCTCTACCTAACAATGAATTAGGTAAAGAAATGAAAGAAGCAGGTTTATGGGTTGTTGATGAAGAGTTTCCTGAATGGCCAAGAGATATTTCAAAGATGTCTGAAGTTTATATAAATAACTTTTCAGGTGTAAGTTATCAAGATGTTATTGACGCAATTGAAGAAGTAAGAAAAATGGTTAAGAAGTATGGAGGAGAAAGTGTTGTTGTAGGGAGCGGTGTAACAAAGGAGCGATAGAGGTGATAATATAGCAAAAATTATAGATTTAAAAGAGGTAAGAGAAAGAAGATTAGAAGAGTATGTAAATAACTATGTAGATAAGATGATAGAAGGTGTTATGTCTCTTATGAACTACACTTATGCTTCTCATCTTGGAAAATACGGAGATTATGATGTTTTTGCTGAAATTGAGAAAGAAACTAATATGCCTGTTTATTATAGAGCAATTAAACATTTAGATGATAAGAGTAAAGTAGTAGTAAATGTAGGAAATAAAGATGAAAAAGTAGAGTGGTTATATGGTTTACATTTAAATGATTTTGTTCCTGTAGAAAACAAAAAGATAAAGGGTTTTAATTTTTATAAAAAACATATTGAGAAAGAACTTAGTAAAATAATAGGTCTAGGGAATTCACTAGAATCAATACAGGTATATTCTCTTAACTTTCCTGAATATTATTATAATATAATGACGGAGATTATTTTTAAGGATTTAGGAAATTTAGATTCTCATTTTAATTATGCTTTGAATTTTTATGAGAAAAATATTAAGAGGTTTTATGAGAACATATTTTTGGAGATGTTAAGGTAAGTTTAATAGGAGGTATTTTTTAAATAATATGTTATATAATAAAAATCTTTTTAAATATTAACTACTATATAATAATTAACATTAGAAAAGGTGATAAGATGTATGATTCCAAAGAAAATGTGATGAAAAAAATTGTGATGTTTGTGAGGGATAAGTTATCGTTTGAAGGTGTAAGGGATGAGGAAGGTAAATACTACTCTTTTAATAATTTACTTCAAAAGACTTATGCTGCATTGATCGAGCAAAATCCTCTTTATATGACTAGAGCAGCAGGGCTAAGGAACGAGATAGAAGGTATTATGAGAGAACTAGAAAAAGTAGGATTTTATGAAGGGAAAAGCGAGAGAGAATTAGGAAAAGGATTAGAAGATTACTTCTTAAAAGAGGGTTATCATTTAAAAATGTACCGGAATGGTGAAGGAGCATCTATAGAGACTAAAGGTATTTTACATAAAAGGAATGAGGGGGTTGCTTATTTACCACGCGATAAATTAAGTAAACTATATTTAGCATTTGCAATCTATCTAGGTTTAATTGAAAAAGGAGAACAAAGACAACATGAATTATTGGTAA
>JALWJP010000132.1:0-427 GCA_026997215.1 Nanobdellati archaeon | reverse complement strand
CAGGTATGGTTTCTCCAGGAGATAAACCTAATAAACCTTATTTTAGAATAGAACTTGACGGAAACAAAAGGAAAGCCCATTTTACATACTCTACTACTTTGCCTTTAAGAGCAGGAGATGTGAAAGATGTTGTAAAAGCGTTTTCAGATTTCGTTAAAAACTACGAGGAACAAGCAAGGTTAGGAAAGCAGTAGAACATTTTTCGCTTTTTATTTCTCTTTTATTTTCCTTTCCACATCTCCTAAATCCCAAACTTTATAACCCTCGCTTTCCAACCACTCCCTTGCTTTCCTATCCACTTTCTTAGCAAACACTCCTAATATTTCCTTCCTTCTTTCATTTTCCCATTGTACATACTGCAACTTCTCATGCAACTCTTCTATTATTCTTTTCACCTCTTTAAGCTTTAAATCCTGCCATTTAACTT